>JBBAUU010000001.1:0-35931 GCA_040398065.1 Opitutales bacterium
AAATAGATAAAATCAACCCGCCCCCCCCGACGCCGCCCCCCCGCCCAAATTTTATTAAAGGGCGTAATCTCCAGAAAATAACTGAAAAGAGAGATTCAGGTGAGATTTTGGGTAAATTAAGGAACATCATTATCGCAGGAGTTATGGTGTTTTGTATTTTATTGGGAGCCTGGCTGTACACCTCGACAACCCGGATTAAAAGAGGCGACGGAAAGGCAATTTCGCAGAACCAAAAAGATAAAAACGAGGAATTAAAAGAGCTCTCACAAAAAAAAGAGGCGGCCTTTGAGGAAATAAAACTAAAAAAAGATTTATTAACCGAAGATGATCTAAGTTTGTTAGCCGAAGCGCTAAAAGCCCAAGAAGACTATGTCGCGCAGCAGGGTGCATTGAGTGCAGATAATAGTCGCCTCGAGGGATTAAGAAAAAAACTACACATCATCAATGCCGAGATTTTACGTGGGGTTTCCCGCCAGGCTGAAGAAAAAGCCCAAAGAAGCGAAGATACCAATCCCTTAGAGTCCAAAAATTTAATCAAGCAGGCTTTGGACTCCGAACGCGCCATCCAAAACAAATGGATTTATTCAGGTATGGTTGATGTTGGAAAAATTGCGCGGCTGGAAACACGGCTAAGAAGAATGGAAGCAACACCGCTTTGGGAAAAAACCCGAAAGTACGAAAGAGAGGCCGAAGAATATTTCAAAGCCGAGAATATCGAGCTTGCGCGGGATAGCATCACTGAGGCGATAAAAATAGAAACCAACTTTTTAGAAAACTACCGTGATGTTTTAAACACGGAGTTCGGGCGAATTGACCAACTGGGTATTCGGAAAGAAACATACATTTCTTACCCCCTCTATAAAGAGCTGAAGGCCTTAGTTAATGAAGCGGAACAAAAAGAAAAAAGCGAACAGTGGAACGAAGCAGAGATACTCTGGGATCAAGCTATGGTGAAACAAAAACTTATAATTAGCAAAAATCCTCTGAGTGAATATGCGAATCAGAAAAACAGTGCCGAGTTAGAAAAAAGAAGAAATCTTGCGCGATCCACCTTAGAGGTAAGAAAACTAAAAGACGAACTCGCCGAAATGCAGGCGAAAATCAGAGAAAAGAAATACGATCAAGCGATTGAAGATGCCAAAAAACTTTTAGAGAGTGCACAAAGAATAGAAACCAAAAATCCTGGAGTATTGCCAAGTGATTCACCGCTCATTCAGGAACTCACGTTTATCACCAATCGCCAAGGCATGATAAAAATAATCAATAATGCAATTGAAGGTTATTTTATTAAACACCCCGTGAAAAAGGAAATAAAACTTATGCGTCACGAGGTTCCCCAATCGTTCTATCAGGCGGTTATGGGCCTGAACCCGAGTGCTGTGGTGCGTGGTAATTTGCCGGTAGAATCGGTAAACTACGAAGACACGCAGAAATTCTGTAAACAACTCGGTTGGTTCACTGGCCGGAAAACAAGACTACCCACCGCCGAAGAATTTATGCAAGCCGCCGGCGAGAATGGTGAGAAAAATAAACCCGACCAGGCTTGGACGTTTGATAATACGGACGGCCTCACCACTAGGAACGTCGCAACTACCCAGATGAACCGCTTCGGGTTTTATGATCTCATCGGCAATGTAGAAGAATGGACAGACGCACCGCAGGCCAATGAAGAAGCATTTATTTTAGGTGGCAGCGTTAACACCGTGACCAAAAAAGAATTTCCCCAGCGCAAGGCCCTGAAACGCGAACGCAGTCGCACACTAGGCTTTCGTGTCATCCAAGAATAATTATTTATGAAAACCATCACCAATTTTTATAATAAAGCAAACTACCCCAAGCGACTAGCACTCTACTTTTTGGTCTATGCTCCTATTATTACAGCGGTGTTTTGGTTAAGTTATGAAATTAGATTTTTAAGTGACACAAAAATTATAAACGAAGCCCTAGCGACCAATAAGGAGAATACCCGAAACTTTTATATGAACTATCAGCGGTACTATGCGCTGATATGGATTATTCCACTTAAGTTTATTATTTTAGGGCTTGGTGCACACTACCGCAGCGTCCTCAGATATTTTCGACTGCACGATGCCATGCGCGTCATTTACTCTTTAACCATCGCCTCGTTTGTTATTTACTTAATTCCTACGCTGCAAAATTTAATTATTAAAGGTGCGGAGCCTGGTGCTAGTATTTATACCATTCCTCACAGCGTTGTCTTGGTTGATTACAATCTCTCAATTTTAATGTTCTTGGGAGTGAGGGTACTCATCCGCGCCATCAATGAACGCCGAAAAAAAGATCCTAACTTAAATAAGAAAACAAAACGGGTAGCTATCATCGGTGCAGGTGCGATTGGTGAACAAATCCTCATCGATTTATTGAAAAGAAAAGAGGAGGGGATTGAGCCCGTTTGTTTCTTGGATGATAACTGCCAAAAGCACGGCTTAGACATTCATGGTATTCCTGTATTAGGGTATCCCGAAAGTTTAGCAGAAATTAAGGAACGAGCACAGATCAGCGAAGTCATTTTAACCCTGCCATCGACCGCGAGTAAAAGAATTAAAGAAATCAATGCCCTCGCCCAAAAAGCCGGGATTAATACTTTAATTATTCCTACGGTCGGTGACTTAAGTTCGGGCCGTGTGACGATTACTGATTTACGCCCTGTGTCGGTTGAAGACTTACTGGGTCGGGCCCCGGCCGATTTAGATACGGTCGCGATTAACGAACTTATTTCTGGTCAATCAGTTTTAGTCACGGGTGCAGGCGGCAGCATTGGCAGTGAAATTGCCCGTCAGGTCGCCCAACGTAACCCGAAGCAGTTAGTCATTTTAGATCAGTGTGAAGTTTTACTCTACACGATTGAACAAGAATTAATTGCCCGCGGACATGGAGATATCATTTTCCCTATCGTGGCGGATGTTACCGACGCCGTGAGAATGGAAGATATTTTTAAACGTTTTAAACCCGAACTCGTTTTACATGCGGCCGCGCATAAGCATGTCCCCATGATGGAATCGCAGCCCGGCGAAGCTCTTAAAAATAACACTTTAGGTACCACCTTGGTTGCGGCCTTGGCTTCACAATATAAGGCCAAAAAATTTATCTTAATTTCGACGGATAAAGCAGTTAACCCAACAAACATCATGGGGGCATCTAAGCGCTTGGCAGAAATTGCGGTCCAGTCCATGCAGCAAAAACCAGAAAACACCACCCGCTTTATTGCGGTAAGGTTCGGCAATGTTTTAGGATCGTCGGGCTCGGTTATCCCCCTTTTCCAAAAACAAATTAAAGCAGGTGGTCCGATTACCGTAACCCATCCTGAGGTCACTCGTTATTTCATGACCATACCAGAAGCGGTTGGCTTGGTTTTACAAAGTGCCTGTCAGGGCAACGGTGGAGATATTTTAGTATTAGAAATGGGTAAGCCTCAAAAAGTCATCGACGTGGCGCGACAACTTATCGAGCTCAGCGGACTTAAACCCGATATTGATATTGAAATAAAAATTATTGGGCTGCGCCCAGGCGAAAAAATGTTCGAAGAAATCCAACACACCCGCGAGGAGTATAGTCCGACCAATAATGACCGAATTTTTAGATTTACTGGTCCAACCTTGGATTACGCCGATTTAAACCGAATATTAAAAGAAATTAATACGCTGATTTTAAAAGAAAACGAGACCTGTAAAAAAGGTGTTCAACAACTTATCCCCGAATATAATCCACAATTAAAATGAGCAACCAACCTAAAAACTTAGTGGGTTTAATTATGGGGTCACAAAGCGACTGGGAAATCATGGAGCACGCCGCTAATCAATTAAAAGAATTTAAAATCCCCTTTAAGGCAGAAATTGTTAGTGCTCATCGTACTCCTCTAAAACTAAAAGACTACGCTCTCCGGGCCGAGGCTGCGGGATATAAGGTTATCATCGCGGGTGCGGGAGGGGCGGCTCATCTTCCTGGAATGGCTGCAGCTATGACCACCTTGCCCGTGCTCGGTGTACCCGTTCCCTCAAAAACTTTAGATGGTCTAGACTCACTCCTTTCGATTGTCCAAATGCCCGCGGGTATTCCGGTGCATACTTTTGCGATTGGCAGAGCTGGTGCGATCAACGCAGCGCTAGGCGCGGCCGCCATATTAGCTTTGAGCGACAAAAGAATTGATAAAGAACTTAAGAATTTCCGAAAAAACCAAACACAAAAAGTTCTGAAAAACTCTCGCCCGGTTAAAAAGAAGAAAAAATAAAATGGTCAAACCAGTTACACCGGGAGAAACAATCGGCATTTTAGGAGGTGGTCAATTGGGCCGTATGTCAGCGCAGGCCGCCCAAAAATTAGGATACAAGGTAAAGATTTTCGATCCCGCATCGTTTGTGTGTGCTTCCGCGGTTGCTCAAGAAACTATTACCGCACCATGGGATGATGTTAAGGCCCTCAAAAAATTCACCAACGGCTGCAGTCGGGTCACCCTAGAATTTGAAAATATTCCACCCAGCACTATAGAGTTCGTAAATAAAATTACCCCCTGTCACCCCTCTGCACGGGTACTGGAAATCTGTCAAAATCGCCAAAGAGAAAAAGAGTTTTTAAGAGAAAACCAAATTCCCTGCGCACCCTTTAGAGTGGTGAATACCTTGGAAGAATTGAAAGAAGCCGTTCAAGAAATTGGTTACCCTTGCGTGTTAAAAACGGCCATATTTGGCTACGACGGAAAGGGCCAAATAAAAATTTCTAACAAAACTCAAGATTTGGAAGAAGCTTGGTCAATTACGGCTGGTGGTCGTGGAGTTTTAGAGGCCTGGATTCCTCACGACTGCGAAATTTCCGTGATTATTGTACGTGGAGAAAACGGGGAGGTAGCGGTCTACGAACCCACAGAAAATATCCACAAAGATCACATTCTTCATCTCTCGTTATCCCCGGCCAGAATTAGCCATGGTGTGATTCAAGAGGCAAAATCATTGGCCCTACAAATAGTAGAGAAAATAAACTTAACCGGAATCTTGGCCGTCGAGATGTTTGTTCACCAAGAGAAAATATTAGTAAACGAATTAGCTCCGCGTCCGCATAATAGTGGACACGTTACGCTCGATAATAACACCACCAGTCAATTTGAGCAACACATCCGCTCGGTTTGTGGCTTACCTCTCGGACATATAAAAACCCAGCAACCAGCCGTGATGCTCAATCTACTGGGTGATCTCTGGAAAAACGGAAACACTCCCGATTGGAACATCGCGCTTCAATATCCCAATGTTAAATTAAACCTCTATGAAAAGGGACAGGCCGTACCGAAAAGAAAAATGGGCCACTTAACTGTGCTTGGTCCAACCTTAGAGGAGGCTTTAAAATTAGCGCAAAAGATTGACCGAGAACTTTTAGCTTAATCGAGCAAGTCAGGCCGACGGACAAATAAGTGAATCGGAATCTGACCGAGCGAAGCAAACAGAAGAATCGCCTGAAACACGGGCAGACGAGCTTTTGTTTTGGCGGCTGTTGCGATATAGTTTTTCGCCATCACTTCAGAAATCATCGCAAAGGCAAAAACTACAGCCGCGACGCAGAGTACCCCAAAAATAATTCTCCACTGTTTTTCATCTTTAATTTTTTCTAAGGGAATTAAGATTACCAAACCAAAGAAAATAAAAAAGTAATTCTCCGCGCTCAGCGCCAAGGGGAAGGAAACAGTTTCGGGTTTCCAGCGTGGAGGAATAGTCAGGCCGCCCAAAGAAAAACCGCCTGCAAACTCAAGAACGGCTAAAAAAATAATAAAGAAGGCAAAGCCGTAGGTTGCCCAGCGGGCATAAATTAAGCCTCTCGTTGTCTTACTATTCATTTTGGCTAACTAAATAGCCAAACTATTGAATAGCAAGAATACGCAGATTAAATTCTGAATAACGCCACGTCGCTCCATTCGCCCATCGTTCGTCCATCCACCTCAACCTTCCCCCAATTTTCCTTACATTTGGCGGCAAAAAAATCACGGACGGTTTCTTGTTCCTTATTTAAAATTCCGCTTAAAACTAAAACGCCGCCAGGCTTGATGGATTGAACCAGCTCGTCGGCATAGATACAGAGCACATCACTAATAATATTGGCTAAGACGACGTCTGCGGTGCCGGTTAATTTAAATCCTTCTTCCAAGCCCGCATGATGAAAAGAAATATTTTTATCACAGATATTGTTTTCGATACGGTTGTTTTCACTGACTCTGACTGATTCAGGATCGCGGTCAAAGCCGGCGACGTTTTGGCATCCCAGCTGAACGGCCGATAGGCCTAATATCCCTGACCCACAACCTGCATCAACGACTTTGGTGGTCGCCGCGGAATGAGTTTTTAAAAAATCAATTAATCGGATGACGCAAAGTCGAGTGGTGGGGTGGTCCCCCGTTCCAAACGCTAACCCCGCATCAAACCAAATCACAGCATCCCCGGCGGGCACTTGGTAATTTTGTCGCATCCACGAAGGCACCCAATGTAAATTTTCATAATTCCAGGGCTTGAGGTGTTCCTTATAGGCTTCTTTCCAATCTTTATCTTCGAGTTGAATCGAATCAAATTTCTCGGGCAGGTGTTTAAATTTTTTTCGTAAAAAAACCCATGACTCGTCGGCTTGTTCCTGGGTGTCAAAGTAACCCACGACAAAATGAGGCTTTCCGGGGCCTTCATGAAACAACATCCAAGACGAACGCGTTAACTCACAAAAAAAATCTTCAAGCGGTTGAACTAAATCCTCATGAATGGGAGCGCGTAATTCGATCATAAATTATAACAGAGAAAGTTCAGCGATGACCTTCGGTAGTAAGATGTGTTCTGCGGCGTGAATCTTTTCGGCAAAGGTATCCAAGGTGTCAGAGGTTTCTCGTAAAACCTTCGTTTGACCTAAATGTTGTCCGCCATCCACCTCGGCCGTGACCCAATGAACCGTGCAGCCGCCCTCGTTCACCCCAGCGCGCCAGGTTTGACCAATCCCATCTAACCCAGGAAATTTGGGTAATAAGCTCGGATGGATATTTATAATTTTATTTTTAAATGCGTTAAGCAGGGGGGCCTTAATGACCCGCATAAATCCTGCTAAAACAACTAAATCAACTTGCTGGGACAGTAGGGTATTAGCCCAAATAATTTCCTGTTCGGGCGAAAACTTGGTTTTAAATGGTCCCGGGTCTAAATAAAATGAAGGAACGCTAAAGCGTGGGCCCAGTTTTAGCATGGGGGCCTGTGGGTTATCGCAAAAAATCCCCACGATGTCGGCTCGACCCAGTTGACCGTTTTGCTTTGCGCGGAGGATGGCTTCGGCATTCGAGCCTCGTCCCGATCCTAATAGTGCAACACGCATGGAGTTAAATTGAGCAGCCGATGGAGCACCGCAAATGTTTTTAATTAGAAAATCACACTTTAAACTCTCTTAAATTTAGTGATACTCAAGAAAATGAATTTATATGGAACGTCGCCAATTTTTTAAAATCATCGCTCTGTCATCATTCGGTGCTGCGATATTACCGGGATGCGTAGGTGGCGGCTCGGTGGGTGGCTCAGGCGGTGGCGTAAGTGTTTCACCCACCAACACTCCTTTACCGGCCATTGGAAAAACATTACTCGGTATCGATGTTTTGCAGGCCGAAAACTTTAATAGGATAAAAGGATTGCGTTGTGGATTGGTAACCCACCGCGCGGGAGTTAATGGCCAAGGCCAACGCACGGTAGATGTTTTATTTAATGCGCCAGGCGTTAAGTTAACTAAACTTTTTGGACCAGAGCATGGTATTGATGGAACGGTGGCCGCCGAGAAGAGTGTAAAAAATGAAAAA
The DNA here is from genome assembly GCA_040398065.1 of Opitutales bacterium. Taxonomy (GTDB): domain Bacteria; phylum Verrucomicrobiota; class Verrucomicrobiia; order Opitutales; family UBA953; genus UBA953. The sequence goes on from JBBAUU010000001.1 coordinate 7,817, forward strand.
GATAAAAAAACCGGGTTACCGATATACTCTTTATATGGACCGACACGCCGCCCGACCCCTGCGATGTTATCCGACCTTGATGTGATCCTCGTCGACTTCCAAGACGTGGGTTCACGTTCATACACTTATATCAGTTGTATGAAATATGTAATGGAGGCGTGTTACAGTTTACCCCAACCCATTAAGGTTATCATTTTAGATCGTCCTAATCCTCTAGGCGGAGAAAAAGTGGATGGACCCATGCTCGATGCGAAATGGAAAAGTTATGTAGGAGCTTATGTAATGCCTTATGTGCACGGCTTAACGATTGGTGAAATTGCATGGTGGGCGGTATCCGCTCCCGGGGTTTTAGATTTATCCGAAGCCCAAAGAAAAAATGCTCAGTTGGATGTGGTCACCATGCGAGGATGGAGTCGCACTATGACTTGGAATCAAACCGGATTAACTTGGGTTCCGACCTCTCCACGCATTCCCACCGCACAGGCTGCCTTAGGCTATGCGATGGTTGGATTAGGCTGTATTGTCGGTGGCTTTAGCCACTCATTTGAAAACCAAATGCATTTTAGGTTTATAAAGTATAGTAAAAGAAAATCAGGCGACCTAGTCGCCGCTCTCGGAAAATCTGTCACAGGTTTAAAATTAGAACCAAAAATTATGTCTGATGGAACTCAAGGCGTTTACACGCAGGTAGAAAATTGGAGTCAGCTTAATCCCTGCGAAATTTCTCTACACATGATGAAACAGGCGTGCATCTGGGATCCTTCCAATCCCTTTACGCGCACCACCGGCACCGCCCGAGAACTCTTTATCAAGCACGTCGGAAGTGAGGCCTTTTTTGAAGAGCTGCGAACAAAGGGCGCAGCAATTAATCTCGAAGCGTGGATCAGTAAGTGGCGAGCTGAGGCCAGTGCCTTCCGTGCCCGCACCCGTGCGTATCAATTATACAGTTAGTAAGAACGACCCTCTTTCTTTTCCCAGAAATTAATATAGGCCTGATTTAAAACTTCATAGCCGCCGGGAGTAGGATAGTTTCCAGTGAAATACCAATCACCTGAACTATTCGGACAGGCCTGATGGAGTGATTCAATTTTTTGGAAAACGATGATTAAGTCACCCTTCCAATTTGATTTAGTTGGAAAAACTAATTCCGCCGCTTTAACGGAAATTTCTTGTACGGTAAACGCATCGTAAATCCGTTTAACATGATTTTTCATAATGGCGGGCGGATTCTTAGCTTGGGCGATACAGTCCTCGTAGACCTCTCTCAGTAAATTTTGATTACCTTTTTCTTTGCAGAGGGCGACGGCCGCTTGAAAGGCGAGGAATTTACCCATTTCCGACATATCAATCCCGTAACAATCCGGGTAGCGAATTTGTGGGGCGGTTGAGGCAATCACGATGCGCTTTGGATTCGGACGAGCGAGAATTCTTAAAATAGACTGCTTTAAGGTGGTCCCGCGAACAATGGAATCATCCACACAGACTAAGGTGTCTCCTTCGCGCACGGTGCCATAGGAGATATCATAAACGTGTGAAGCCATCTGCATGCGGTTTTTCTCCTGAGAAATAAACGTCCGGAGTTTCACATCTTTATGAGCTACCTTTTCGCCACGTGGCCAGCCCCCCAAAATAAATTTATCCAACATATTTTCATCGAGGGTTCCCGCACGGAGTGCTTCGGTTAATTTGCTTCGGACTTGTACGCGACGGCGACGGCGCAGTTCTTCCATGAGTCCATACCAAGCAATTTCCGCCGTATTAGGAATATAAGAAAAGACCGCGTGATCGTGGTCTTGACCGATTAACTCTAAAATATCATTCGCCAGCGTTGCCCCCAGGGCTTTTCGCTCTGCATAAATCTCCGGATCATTCCCGCGCGAAAAATAAATATGTTCGAAAGAGCAGGATGATTTAATTCCTGGGGTTTGGATGGCTTCGATGGTGTGTCGTCCGTCGGCTTTAATAATGAGGGCTGTACCGGGAGGAACTTCTTTTACGTCGGATTGTTGAACTCCGATAATACTCATTAGCGCGACGCGTTCGGAGGCGACGGCAAAAACATCTTCAGTTTTAACATACCAAGCAGGACGAATTCCATTCGGATCGCGTAAGACAAAGGAGTCACCATTGCCAACGATTCCGACGATGGCATATCCGCCATCCCAATTTTTGGAGGCTTTTCTCAAAACATTTCCGACATCAATGTGTTTAGAAATTTCTTTTTGTACTTCCGCGCCTTCCAGTCCCTGATCGCGAAAAGCTTTAAACAGACGATCGTGTTCTTCATCTAACCAAAAACCGACTTCTTCTAAAATAGATTGGGTGTCAGTTGAATAAATCACGTGAGCCCCGCGATCGGTGAGAGCCGTATTTAGGGCCTGGGTATTAGTTAAATTAAAATTACCCGCGATGAGTAGATTGCGTGTCGGCCAAATCGACTTACGGGCATAGGGGTGACAGGACCCCGTATCAAAATTCCCTGAAGTACCGTAACGGAGGTGCCCCATTAAAACCTCACCGCCGTAGTCGAAGTGGCGTTTTATCGTTTCGGGAAATTCTGGAATAACCACACCATCGCGAACTAGGTCTGAATAAATTTTAATCTGCCGAGAGAAAATTTGCGTTAAACCCTGAGAGCCGATTTCGCGATCTCGGAAAAGAAAAGCCTCCCCGTTTTCAGCACCTATTTTAATCCCACCAATCCCCGCCCCATCTTGTCCACGGTTGTGTTGCTTTTCCATTAATAGGAAAAGCTGGTTAAAGCCATGGAGGGCGCTTCCGTATTTTTCTTGGTACCACTTCGTGTCTTTAGTTAAACGAACTAAAGCGATACCACATTCATGCCTTAAAGAGTCACTCATTGCAGGCTGGAGAGTTTGTCGTTAAAGCGCCCAACCTGTCCAGCGCTTACTCTTTTATAAACGCAAAATTCGATCTAAGCGTGCTAAACTTTCTCCAATCAACCCAGCCATCGTTTTATGCATTCGAAAAGCTGGGTCACGATGATACTCCGCCAGCCCCTCTGCTAATTCAATCGCCTTTTCGGGCGAAGTTAAAGTGTTCGCATCCATCGCCGCTAATAAGTCCCGCATTCTCTCGGGAGCTGCTAATAAACGACGGTGAATCAAAGATTGTTCTTCTCTTCTATACTGGGCGGCGGACGCAGCATTGATATGTTTAGCGCAAAGTTGGGTAAAGGGTCGGTTTTCTTTAAACGACCCAGGTAAATAAAATCGCAAGCGGCCATCATACGATTGTTGGTCAAAGTCCATAGCCCTCACCCGAATGGCGGTGGCGTCAAAATCCGGCGTCACGGCGATGACAAAATTATAGGCCCGCATATCACCCAACAATCTCACCAAACAACGCTCCTCAAATTTTATTAATTCCTTGGCGAGGCGTACGGGGTGATGGCTATTGGCGTCGATCCATTTTTCGGCAAAAATATCTCCGGGAATGCCCGTAACATGTTCCTCTACTAAAGTATCGCCCCAGGTTAGGTAGTGCATTCGATTAGGAGAAAGCAGGTGTTCTAATTCTAAACCACAAACTCGTGAAGCATCACCTTTCTTCACATAAAAATAATCATGATTTTCATTGTACGCATTCACAATGCGTACGCGAAAAGGTTGAGAATTACCAAATGAACAAAAATCAATACGGTCGACGTAGACGTGACTAAAAACTTTTAAACCACCTTCCCCGCGGAGGAGTGCATAGGTTTCTAAAAGGCCCTGGGAAAGTTTAACCATCTCTTCTTGGTGATAAGCGACCGTTTCCCAAAGCGTATCTTTACCGCGTTCTAATAATGGAACCGATGTAGAAAAATCACGAAGCTGAGAATACGCAACAGGCAGAGCTACCTCGCGACCTTCTTTAGCTAGGTAATCTCGTAGAATATTTCCAATCGGGTAGGCGGGCTTTCGATTCGTCCGTTTAAATTCTGCCGCTGAGCCCGCGTCATCCATTAATCTAAATTAGGTTTATCCTGTGTTTCCTCAATGACCATTTCCAGGGGTTTATCTGGGTGACACTCAGCGCGGTAGGAAATAAAGCCGCGATGGTGTTGATCGTAAATCGGCCACAGCAGAGTTTTGTCAGATTCAGGAACGGCGATGCGATTTATTTCTTCGCGTGAAAAACAACCAAAATGCCCCTCGTCGATCGTGGGCGGGAGGTCGGTAAGCGGTAGACGACAGGTGAAGAGAAACATGAGCCAGTGATTTTGGCCCTCGTAGCCTTTTTCTGAAATCATTCCAAAGAGGTGAAGATCGTCGGTCGCAATTTTTTTACCTACTTCTTCTTCCACCTCGCGCACTGCACATTCAAAGGGAGATTCGCCGGTACTAGTTTCTAATTTTCCACCGACGGGGCTCCAACATCCGATGTTCGGTGCTTTTCTCCGTTGAATAAGTAAAAATTTACCCGCCGTGTCGTAAAGAAACACCAATACACTAATCTTATAGGGTAGCGGTGCGGGGGGTGACATAATAATACGCTGATGAGAAACAAAAAATTAACAACCAAAAGAACGCAAATTGATTGGGTTGCATCATAAAATTTTAAATTTAAATAGAGACTATGCCTGAGCTCGCCGAAGTTGAATATTTTCGAAAACAATGGAATCCGGGCATAGGCCATACCGTTAAAGAAATCATTATAAATAAAAAGGCTCGAGTGTTTAGGGGGCAAAAAACGGACGTGATGAAAAAACTTATCACGCAGACCCACCTGAATAGTTCCGCTGCGACCGCTAAACAAATGGTCTTTCTTTTTGATAAGAACCTTTGGATGGGTATCCACTTAGGGATGACGGGTCGCATGGAGTGTCGCCCTAAAAATCAACCCACGATTAAACATGACCAGCTAGTTTTAAAAATGTCATCCGGTCACCAACTGATTTTTAATGATCCGCGGCAATTTGGTCGGGTGCAGTTTTTCCAAGGTGAAGGAGTGCCCCCGTGGTGGGCAAAAATTCCGCCCGCCATTCTTTCAAAAGAATTTACAGAAAAAGAAGTGGCTGATTTTTTAAAACGAAGAAAAGGAAGTCCAATCAAAGCGGTTTTATTAATGCAAGAGAGGTTCCCAGGAATTGGCAATTGGATGGCCGATGAGATTTTATGGCGTGCGGGTTTTCATCCTGCTGCGCGCGCGGGTAATTTTGGACCAAAGTCTATTCATTTATTATTCATAACACTTCGCGAAGTTTGTCGCGATGCCTTTAGGGTTATTGGCAAAGACTGGTCCGATCCTCCTAATAGTTGGTTATTCAATCATCGATGGGAAAAGGGCGGTCGGTGTCCTAAAACAAAAGTTTTATTAGAACGAAAGACGATCGGTGGGCGCACAGGTTGTTGGTCACCCGCCCGACAAAAATTAGGAGCGGAACGCCGTTGACCTTCTTCACCGATATCCAAATTTAAACCTATGCGCATAACGGGTGGCATCGCACGCGGCATTCAATTGCGCGTTCCTTCTAAGGGCGGCGTTCGTCCGGCCACAGATTACATTCGCGAGGCTGTGTTTAGTTCAATGGCTGCTTTTATCCCTGGTGCCACCGTGCTAGATTTATTTGCTGGAACCGGGGCTTACGCTCTCGAGTCCTTAAGCCGTGGGGCCAAGTCGGCTACCTGTATTGATTTAAACGCAGGGAGTGATTTAAGTGCCAACGCCCAAGCGGTAGCCAAGTCGATGCAGCTTCCATCTCTTCCGCTGAATATTATTACTGGAGATGCCACGAAGCCTATAAAATCCGAAGAAAAATATGATATAGTTTTTGCCGATCCGCCCTGGGAATTATGGGAAACCCGAGGCGAGGAAATTGCACAAAATGCTGTCGACTGCGCCCGGACATCCATCGATGCCCGGGTTATTTTAGAAGCTCCGGGTGGCTTTAGTGTTCCGATCCCTGACGGATGGAAATTAAAGAAAATAATTGGTAAGGGAAAAGGTCAGCCCGCTGCATCCATTTTAGTGCGCGTAGAATAATTACGAAATTAAATTTCGGTGGGCCTGCCATGCATTTAATTCCGCCAGCATTAAAACGGATCCAGCAGTGCACGCAGTTTCGACTCTTAAGATACGATCCCCTAAATGATAAAAACTAAAGCCGTTAGATTTTAAAATTGAGCGCTCGTCATCAGACCAACCGCGCTCTGGGCCAATGGCTAACGTACCAAAAGAAAAACTTCCTGTTTTAGTTTTTAAAGATTCCTTTGCGGTATAGGGATCAAGCAAAACTCGCCACGACTGTGGGTGTAATAATTTTATGCCTTCTTCAATGGAGGGGACATGGATAACTTCGGGGACCTGGCAGGAGCAGGCTTGCTCGGTTCCACGTAAAAGAAAATCTTCCCATTCGTTATTTTTCCAAAGTGAACTTGAGAGATATCCTGGGTCACCTTTTTCCGAAACGAAAAAGATAATTTTATGAACACCCAAACTAGCTGCGTCATATAATATTTTTTTGGCGGTTTGCGGTCGAGGGAGACCCACAAGTAACTCTAAAGGAAGGCGTGCCTGTTTTTCTTTTTCCCATTCGACCGTGAAGATGAGATGCTTACTTATTTTTTGAATCGTCGCTAAGCCACGAAACGCGTTTTTTATTCCCACGACAAAAGTTTTACCCGGCTGCAGGCCGACTGTTTGGGTTAAATGAACCGCGCGTGGGTCGTCCATGGGGATACCGTGGGTCGACTCCTCTTTATTAATCAGAACGAGATTCACAGAGGGTAGGGTGATAAATCTTAATTAGGTGGCGAGTGGGAAGGCTAACGCTTGCCCAATTCACCGACTTCACTATTTTAAATTCATGGACCTTTCGGAATTAAGAAAAGAATACGCTACCCACGGGCTCAGCCGTGATGAGCTGTTGGACTCACCCTTGGCCCAGTTTAAGGTTTGGTTCGATCAAGCTAAGGCCTCCGGAATCACCGAACCCAACGCCATGGTGCTATCTACGGTCAAAGAAGGAGGGTCGCCACTTTCGCGAACTGTATTATTAAAGTCGGCAGATGAGCGCGGCTTAGCCTTCTACACTAACTATAACAGTACCAAAGGGCGGAATTTAGCCCAAGACCCTCGGGCATCACTTTTATTTCCCTGGTTTGCCTTAGAGCGTCAAATTCACATAAATGGTTCAGTAATAAGGACTTCTGAAACAGAATCGGACGCTTATTTTGCGCGCCGGCCTTATGGTAGCCAGTTGGGCGCCTGGGTTTCTGAGCAAAGTGAGACTATCCCAGATCGGATGCAATTAGAGCACTTATTAGAAGAATTTAAGAAGAAATACCCCGAGGGGCAGGTTCCCAGGCCCCCACATTGGGGTGGATTTATTCTAATTCCCGAGAGTTTTGAGTTTTGGCAGGGTCGATTAAACAGGCTTCATGACCGCTTTATTTATACCAAATCACAGGGTAATTGGGCTTTATCACGGCTTTCTCCTTAGGTCTGCTTACAATAAGATAAATTAATAAGGGAAGGGGTGGGTGCTTACGATAAGAAATCTTTTTCGCCAAGTGTTGACCTATGCCCCTGCAAACATTCAAACCTACCTTCCGCCTAATGCGCCTCTTTTATCTAATAGCTGCCTTATTATCACCGGCCTTCGTTTTTGCGAAAGACGGCGGGGTTAGTCAGCAAGCCGAGACAGTATTTTCGATTGGAGAGTTTGGAGTCACTAACTCAATTCTCACCACCTGGATATTGGCAGTGATCATTATCGTAGCCGTGCGCGTTTTAGTTGGAACACCAAAAATTATTCCTTCCAAGGGCCAGGCTTTAGTAGAAAATATGGCATCCGGCCTGCGCGACACCTTAGAGCCGATTGTCGGTAAAAACATGATCGGAAAAGTTTTTCCAACCCTCTGTGGTTTTTTCGTATTTATTCTCTTAATGAATTGGAGCGGACTCCTCCCCGGCGTCGGCACGATTAAATATCAACAAGGCACTCACTGGGTTGATGCAATTCGTCCAGCTACTTCAGATTTAAATACCACGCTCGCCCTTAGTGTGATTTCGTTCCTCGCGTGGACTTATTTCGTCTTAAGATATGCCGGATTAAAAGTTCTAATTTTTGATTTATTCGGCAACAAAGCTGATAAAAAAGAAATCGGTTTCCCAATGTGGATTTTACTCAGTTTTATTTTCCTTGGAGTTGGAGGTATTGAAGTCGTATCCATTGCCTTCCGTTTAATTTCTCTTTCGTTCCGTTTGTACGGAAATGTATTCGGTGGAGAAAATTTAATTCACTCACTCGGTGGTCTTGCCCCTTACGTAGTACCAGCACTAGCTGCATTGTTAGAAGTTTTAGTTGGTCTCATTCAGGCCTTTGTTTTCACCCTTTTATCGGCCGTTTATATCGGTCTTATCTGTAATCACGACGGCGGACATGCCGACGAACACCCCGCCCACTAACTTTACTTTCAAGGCGTATGACTTGCTGGGACTTCCCCAAGCGGTGCGTTAAGAAAAAAACCAAAAAACAAAACATAATATGATCATCGCTGAAATCACTGGTTCACTCCCTGCCGCTGTTGGCTGCTTCGCTGCCGCTATCGGTGTAGGCCTCGTTGGCGCTAAAGCCGTCGAGTCCGTAGGTCGTAATCCTGAAGCTTCCGGTAAGATCCTCGTCCAGTCTATTCTGGGTATGGCTCTCGCTGAAGCTGTTGCGTTCTACGCAATCTTCCTCGCGAAGTAATTGGATTGGCGGTGTGGCCCCGCAAGGGGCCACGCTGTTCACCACCAGCGCCTCATTTAAAAAATTTAAGTCATGAAACTCTTCTCACTTCTACTCAACACCGCCGCCCCCGCCGCACCGGTCGCTCATGGCGCCACGGAATCCTCCAATCCCTTAGATGGTATCATTAAACTCTTTGGTGATTTCGGCGTCGATGCCCCTCACTTAATCGCGCAGTTAGTTAATTTTTCTATTCTCGCTTTCGTTCTCTACAAATTTGCGATCAAGCCAGCCCTCGGACAGTTAGAAGAACGCATCCGCCAAGCCGAACAATTACAAGCCGACCGCGCACAAGCAGAGCAAAAATTGGCTGATGCCAAAAAGACTGCCCATGCAGAATTACAAAAAGCTTCTGACGAAGCGGCTAAAATTTTAAACGACGCTCGTAATAGCGCTAAACAAACCATCGAGGCAGCCAAAGGTGAAGCGGTTGCTGCGGTTGCCGAAATCACCCGTAAAGGAAAAGAATCACTCGAAGCCGATCGTCGCCAAATGCTCAACGAAGTGCGTGACGAAGTTTCCCGTTTAGTCGTCGAAACCGCCGCAAAAGTTTTAGAACAGAATTTAGATGATGCTCAACGCACTCGTCTTAACGAAGCTGCCGTTAAACAACTCTCTTCCAAATAATTTAAAAATGTCATCTCGCTCAGTTAAAGTAGAAGCCAAAAAACTTTTAACCCTCTCGCTAGAGTCGGGTGTGGTTTCTGCTGAGCGCGTTGAAGCGGTTTTAAGCTCACTCAAAAAATCTCGTCCTGCTTATACCTTACGTCCTCTGCTCCGCGCATATTTAGCAAATGTCCGTAAGGAGATCGCGCGCGGCGAAGCCTTGATTGAACACGCGGGTCCTCTTTCCGCTGGTGACGCTTCTAATATCGCGACCCATTTTTCCAAATCACATGCGCGTACTGTTGTGCCCGTCGCTCGTCGTAACGATGCGCTCTTGGCCGGCTTCCGCGTCAGAGTGGGCGATGACGTTATTGATTTAACCGCTGCTCACCGTCTCGAAAATTTAGCCAAATCACTTTCCTAAAAAAACCAAAACCATTTATATAAAAACATGAGTAACGTAATTGACCAAATTCAAAAAGCCATCGCTGGCCTCGACACCCGTGCGGGCAAAGCCAACGTGGGCACAATCGTAACGCTGGCTGACGGTGTTGCCTCCATCGATGGATTATCGGGAGTCATGATGAATGAGATGATTGAACTTCCTGGTGGCCTTCAGGGCGTCGCGCTCAACCTCGCCGAAGACACAGTGGGTTGTGTTATTATGGGTGATATTTCTGGCCTTAAAGAAGGCATGGAAGCTAAGACCACCGGACGTCTTCTCTCTGTTCCTGTCGGTAAAGGTTTGTTAGGTCGCGTGGTTGACGCTCTCGGTAACCCCATCGACGGCAAAGGTCCTATCCAAAGCACCGAACGTTACCCTGTAGAAAAAATTGCTCCTGGTATCACTCCACGTAAATCCGTCGATCAACCGATGCAAACCGGTATCATGGCTATCGATGCGATGATTCCAGTGGGTCGTGGTCAGCGCGAATTAATCATCGGTGACCGTGCAACCGGTAAGACCACCATCGCGATTGATACGATTATTAATCAAGCGAATGCTAACCGAGTTGGTTTGGCTTCGGGTGATGCTAAATTCCGTCCAGTATTTTCAATCTACGTCGCTATCGGGCAAAAGAATTCCTCGATCGCGCGTACCGTTGGTATTTTAGAAAAAGCCGGCGCAATGGAATATTGCTGTGTGGTCGCCGCTCCTGCCGCTGATAATGCTGCAAACCAACTCTTCGCTCCTTTCTCCGGAACTGCCATCGGTGAATGGTTCATGGAAAACGGCCAAGACGCTCTGATTGTTTATGATGACTTATCTAAACACGCTGCTGCATACCGCCAAATTTCCTTAATCTTAAAACGCCCTTCCGGTCGTGAAGCTTATCCTGGTGACGTCTTCTATTTGCACTCCCGCCTACTCGAGCGTTCTGCACGCTTAAACGGTAAGGGCTCACTCACCGCACTTCCGATTATTGAAACTCAAGCGGGTGACGTTTCAGCGTACATTCCGACGAACGTGATTTCGATTACTGATGGTCAGATTTTCTTACAGACCGATTTATTCAATCAAGGTATCCGTCCCGCGGTTTCCGTGGGTCTCTCGGTTTCGCGCGTAGGATCTGCTGCACAGATCAAAGCCTTTAAACAAGTAGCAGGTAAAGTGAAAGGCGAACTCGCTCAATATCGCGAACTTGCTGCCTTCGCGCAGTTCGGTTCTGACTTAGATGCTCAAACCAAAGCAGTTCTCGATAAGGGTGACCGCTTCGTTGAACTCTTTAAACAGCCACCTACTGCTCCTAAGTCTGCTGAAATCCAGTGCGCCTTAATTTGGGCGATGCAAAATGGTTTCTTCGCAGACATTGCCGTGAAGTCGGTTACCAAAGCTTCTTCCACGCTTCAGGAATACCTCGAAACCACTAAACCAGCCGTACTCACAAAAATCCGTGCTGGTGAAAAAATCGATGACGCTGGTGCAGCTGAATTAAAGTCAGCCTGCGAAAACTGGAAACGTAGTTTTAAAGCCTAATTATTTTCTAAACACGCTTCATGCCTAAAGGACTCCGCGAGATTCGTAACCGAATAAAATCGGTGAAAAGCACTGCTCAGATTACTCGAGCAATGCAACTCGTGGCTTCCTCAAAAATGAAGCGCGCTCAAGACGCTGCTCAGAGCAGTCGCGTATACGCCGAGCTCCTGGGTGAAATTCTAGATACAGCTATTTCCAAGGTGGGTGAATTCAGCCACCCGCTCTTAACCAAGAGAACCGTAAAGACTCGCGGAATTATTTTAGTAACGGCCGATAAAGGTTTATGCGGTCCATTAAATGGTAATTTAATCCGCCAAGCCGCCGAAATCAAAAACGCCACCTTCGTTTGTGTGGGTCGAAAGGGTGCTCAAGCTATTGCGCGTTCGGGTCGCACCTTACTCGCCGATTTCCCGGTTTCCGATCGTGCGAACTTCAGCGAAGTCCGCCCCGCCGCAGAATTTTTACTCAAAGCATTTAGTGAAGGCACGGTGGATACGGTAGAAATTCTCTACGCCCACTTTAAAAACACCCTCATTCAGGTTCCTCGCCTCCAACAACTTTTACCGGCTGATAACTTAGTTACTCAAGCTAAAGACTTACGCGCGAAATTAGGACTCCCCGAGCCTAAGATTGAAAAAGATGAGCGTGAAATGATTTTTGAACCAACCGTTGAAGTCATTTTAAACCAACTCCCAGAACTTTTCTTTAAACAAGCCGTACACCAAGCCATTTTAGAAGCCAAAGCTTCAGAACACAGCGCTCGAATGGTGGCGATGAAAGCAGCCACCGATAATGCCAAGAAATTGGCCGGCGCGCTCTCGCTTGAATACAATAAAGCCCGCCAAGCCGCCATCACTCAGGAGATTCTCGAAATCACCGCCGCTGCTTCCCAGGGATAATTTTCTCACCCAACCTTTAACAAAATACAAAAGATATGAGCACTACCGGAACCATCACTCAAGTACTCGGCGCCGTCGTCGACGTCCAATTCCCTGCGGACAAAGTCCCAGAAATTTATAACGCGATCCAAGTTGATTACAAAGTAGAGAATAAAGACACCCGTCTTATTCTCGAAGTTCAACAGCACTTAGGCTCAGGCTTAGTGCGTACCGTCGCAATGACCACCACCGAAGGCCTCGTACGTGGAACTAAAGCTTTAGACACGGGCGCTCCTATCTCCGTGCCTGTGGGCAATGGAGTTCTCGGACGTATTTTTAACGTCACGGGTGACCCTGTTGATGAGCGCGGTCCAGTTGTTGCAGAAAAGCGTTATCCTATTCACCGCCTTCCTCCTCCTTTAACTGAACAATCAACTTCTGCCGAACTTCTCGGTACGGGTATCAAGGTTATCGATTTAATCTGTCCTTTCGTTAAGGGTGGTAAAGTCGGCGCCTTCGGTGGTGCCGGTGTCGGTAAGACCGTTGTGATTATGGAGCTCATTAATAACATCGCGATGAAGCAGGGTGGTTTCTCGGTCTTCGCAGGTGTAGGTGAACGCTCACGTGAAGGTAATGACCTTTATCACGAAATGTCTGAAGCCGGAGTTATTGACCAAAAAGATCTTTCGAAATCTAAAGTAGCTCTCGTTTACGGACAAATGAATGAGCCGCCCGGTGCTCGTATGCGCGTTGCGTTATCCGCTTTAGCGATGGCAGAATTTTTCCGCGACGAACAAAATCGCGACGTTCTTCTCTTCGTCGACAACATCTTCCGTTTCTCACAAGCCGGCTCCGAAGTTTCGGCGCTCTTAGGTCGCTCACCTTCTGCGGTGGGTTATCAACCAACCTTGGCTTCAGAAATGGGTAACCTTCAGGAGCGAATCACTTCAACCAAGAAGGGTTCAATCACTTCCTTCCAAGCGGTTTACGTTCCGGCGGACGACTTAACTGACCCAGCTCCTGCTAATACCTTCGCTCACTTAGACTCCACCGTGGTTCTTGAGCGTCGTATCGCCGAGCTTGGTATTTATCCTGCCGTGGATCCATTAGCTTCAACTTCTACTGCATTAGCACCTGAAGTTGTTGGCGAAGACCACTTCCGCGTCGCTCGTGGCGTACAAGGTCTCTTACAGCGTTATAAAGACCTTCAAGATATCATCGCCATCTTGGGCTTAGACGAATTATCCCCCGAAGATAAGCTCGTTGTATTCCGTGCACGTAAGGTTCAGAAATTCCTCTCCCAACCTTTCCACGTGGCTGAAGTCTTCACTGGTTCTCCTGGAAAATACGTGGCACTCAAAGACACCATCAAGGGTTTTGATATGATTCTTAAAGGCGAATTAGATCACGTGAACGAAAATGACTTCTACATGAAGGGAAGCATCGACGAAGTTTTAGAAGCGTCTGCGAAAGCAAAAGCTCTCACTAAATAATGTCACTCACCTTAGAAATTGTTACACCTGACCGTCGCGCCTACACGGGTGAGGCGGACAGTGTAACTTTGCCTACTGCCCTGGGTAGTATCGGAATTTTAAAAGGTCACTTACCCTTAACTTCGATTATTGAAGCAGGCGAAGTGGTGGTAGTGCTCAATGGTAAAACCTCGCGCCTAGCTGTTGATAAGGGCTTTGTGCGTGTCGTCTCCGATAAAGTTTCAGTAGTTACCGAAGCGGCGATTGACGAAACTAAAATTGATTTAAAAGCGATTGAACAAGCGGAAGAGCGTGCTCGCCAAGCGGTTGAAGCTGCTCGCGGTCAAAAAGAAATTGATCCGGTGGAAATTGCAAAAATTGAACAAATTTTACGTTTCGCAGCTGTTCAACGAATGGTCAAAGGTCGTAGCAGCAGTGGCTTAACCGAGTAATTAAAGACAAAAAGCAGAAGGCTTGCTCGAATACTTTATTTAAAGTATTACTTCTGCATGCAGTCAGAAATAAAAGAAATGCAGGAGCGTATCGCGTTTTTACAACGTCATATTGAGCAGCAGGACCGAGCCTTTCTCGAGCTATCTAAAGAAATTACAGCGCTGTCTCAGCGATTAGCGCGGATGGAAGGAAAGGTAAATCAACTCGGCGGCGACGAAGAAGGTCCACCCGCGGATTCCAAACCACCCCACTGGTAAAATGTGCGGCCGCGTCACTCAATTTACTTCCGCCCCAAAATTTTATCATTCCCTCGGACTGAGTTTTACCCCCGGTCAGTCCAGATATAATATTTCTCCCGGAACAAAACTCGTCTGTGTGCGAAGAGAGCAGGGCGAGTTAAAAACCGGAGAACTTTATTGGGGCTTTATTCCAGCTTGGGCACAAGGCTCTTCAACCCAGGACGAACATGCCAATGCAAGAATTGAAACGGTTTCCGAAAAGATAACTTTTAAAGATGCTCTGAAACTGCACCGGTGTTTGATTCCGGTTGATGGTTATTATGAGTGGAAGACGATTGGAAAATTAAAAGTACCTTATTATTTTAAAAGAACCGACGGAGAGCCGATGATTTTAGCTGGCTTATGGTCGACACAAATAGGACGCGAGGGTGAAACTAAAAAGTCATTATGTCTCCTGACGACCAAGCCGAATCGCGAAGCGGCGCAGGTGCACTCGCGTATGCCCGTGATAATTTCTAGCGAAACTCAAAAGTTATGGTTATCAGATCACCCATTAAGTCAGTCTTCACTAGACACAGTGAGTGCTACTCCTGAGGCCGGTTTACTGAAAATGTATCGAGTTTCTAGTGAAGTGAATCGGGTGACCACAGATAAACCCGAGTTAATTAACCCCGTTGTCGGACAATTAGACCAACCCGATTTTTTAGGAGATTTGCTTGGCGAACCCTAAATTATTATCATTAAATAATGAAATGAGTAACCCCCTTAAAAAACCAAAGATTGTTGAAAAACCTTGGGGCCGCGAAATTTGGTTTGCCGACCAAACTCAATACGCCGGAAAAATTTTAGAAGTAACCAAAGGAAAGAGACTCAGTCTGCAATATCACGAGAGAAAAACCGAGACCCTCTATTTGGTTTCTGGAAAAGTTCGTCTCACTTACCGCGAATTACAATCTGGAGAAAAACATGAGTCTGCCCCCATTACTCAATCCAACGAATTTATTTGGGAGCCAGGTCTAATCGTACATATTCCCGTACGTACGATACACCGCTTTGAAGCCATTGAAGATAGCGTTCTCTTGGAAGCATCGACGCCCGATTTAACCGATGTGGTTCGTCTGCAAGATGATTATGCGCGTCCATCACGCGACTAATCGATGAAGAAGGTTTTAGCATTTGATTTAGGAGGCACCAAATTCGCCTTCGGGGTAGTCGCAGAAAACGGTGAAGTGATTGGTTCTGATAAAATAGAAACTTTAGCTAAACAAGGTCCCGAACAAGCGATTCAGCGCGTCAACTTAGCGGCCCAATCGTTGCTTAAAAAATTAAATATTAAACCTGAAGAACTGATCGGGATTGGAATCGCTTCGCCAGGGCCGCTGGATATTTCGAAAGGCTGTGTCGACGGTTCACCTAATTTACCAGGTTGGACGGGTTACTCGATCGAGGCCGGATTAAGTACCTTCTTTAATTTGCCCGCACGGATTGATAACGATGCCAATGCCGCCGCGCTCGGAGAGTATAAATTCGGCGCCGGGAAAAATAAGAAAAATATGGTCTATATAACCGTCTCTACCGGGATTGGTGGGGGTGTGATTGTCGATGGTCGCTTGATGCGAGGGGCTAATGGGAACGCTGCAGAACTTGGCCACCTCACCCTTAATATCAA
Organism: Opitutales bacterium; assembly: GCA_040398065.1. Classification (GTDB taxonomy): domain Bacteria; phylum Verrucomicrobiota; class Verrucomicrobiia; order Opitutales; family UBA953; genus UBA953. Next base: position 23,849 of record JBBAUU010000001.1, read on the forward strand.
CGGCCCGGCATGTCCCTGTGGGGCTAATGGCTGTTTTGAAATGTACGCTTCCGGCACCGCGATTGCCCGTCGCACCCGCGAGGCCATTCAAGCCGGCACTCAGTCCCAAATTTTAAACTTAGCTGGTAGTATCGAAGATATTACCCCCCATCATATTTTAGAGGCACTACAAAAGAATGACGCTCTTGCCCAAAAAATATGGAATGAAACTACGGAGTATCTGGGGCGAGGTTTGGCGGTAGTCATCAACACATTTAATCCCGAACTCATTGTTGTGGGTGGTGGCGTCACCGCCGCTGGTGATCTATTATTTAAACCGGTGCGTGAAAAAGCTCTGCGTTATGCTTTTCCTCGATTGGCTGCAGTTTGTTCTATTGTTCCTGCCGGACTCGGTTCCAATGTCGGTGTCGTCGGCGCGGCCGCGTGTGCGTTTGAAGCTACGGAATAATTAGAGCCTTTGTTTTTTCCACTTCGGAATAGGGAAAACATTAAGATCATCAGTTTTAATTTCTACCTCATCGCGGGGCCGAAGTTTTTTAGCCGCCTTGAAATTAATAATTTCGTAATGTTTTATAGTGGAAATATGAGACGTTAATTCCCAGCAGTTGTTAGGATTATTAACCCAAAGTTTGCTTGGAAATTTTCGGAGATCATAGGGGGCCGAATAGCTCCGTAGAGATTTTCTCCGACCTTTAGCAAATTCGTGAAAATAGGACATCACTAACTCACGAACCGAATGGTAAACAGGATCGCGCCACCGCAGGCAGGTGTAGTTGGTTTTCGAGATGGCACCCCACTTGCCGTTTAGCTTAAAGGGGGCAATGACGTGGTCCATGTCCTGATGGGCACAGAGATCAATTAAGAGGGGCGGGTGACCCTGTAACCAGAGTGCCATTGCGGCAATCATGGCGCCCTCAATACAGTGGGCTGAATTGGCATTTAGGGCAGATTTTACGGAGCGGGCGGTATCTCCTTCGGGTTCAAAATTTTGCGGAAAAAAGACCAAGTAATCCTGAATTTTTCTCGGAGTTTTTAGGCTCACCAGAAGTTTTGCCTGCTTCAATGTTAACCCCATTTTCTGAGCAAAAAGAATCGGTGACCGGGGTGGCATTAATGAGTTTATAAATACTAAGTTAATTTTGCTCAAGACGTAATCTGTTCGCCAAAATTCTGAAAACCTTCACGGTTTATTCTTAAACATGGATGCCACCACCATTGAACATCTCCGCTGGGGAGTGCTGCAGTTGATTTTACTGATTATCTCGATTGGTCTCCACGAATTCGGCCATGCTTGGGCCGCTGATTTAAGAGGCGACCCAATGCCGCGTCTGCAAGGCCGCGTCACACTCAACCCCTTTGCTCACGCCGACCCGATTGGAACTATTTTAATTCCCGCAGTGATGATTTTCTTAAGTCCCGGCTTTGGCATTATCGGTTGGGGTAAGCCGGTACAAATTTCTCTGCCCAATCCTAAAACTCGTCGTGCGGATGACATTATCATCACCCTGGCAGGCCCGGCGATGAATGTTTTACTCTGTGTGGTTTTCGCTTTGATTGGTGTCCTCACCGACGCGTCCCACAACGCTCCCGCGACGAGTAACTTGGCCCAATTTCTATTTTTAGGAATTTTACTTAATGCCTCACTAGCAGCGTTTAATTTAATTCCAATTCCTCCATTAGACGGATCCCGCTTAGCCCTCAGACTGGGCATTTACTCGGAAGAAATTTTCCAAAACTTATCGCGCTGGGGCTTTTTTATTTTACTTATAGCCATTAATATACCCGGCTTTAATAAATTAATAATGTTAATGATAAGCCCAATTTTATGGCTCTCTGCTCTGATTTGGCCCCATTTAATCCCTAGATAAAATCACCCGAGGCTTGCCTATTTTTATCCCCTCGCTGATAACCTCCTTATGCAAACACTCGGTGAAAGACTACAAGAAGCCCGTCAACGTCTGGGCGTAACCCTGCGCGAAGCTGCAGAATTTACCAAACTCCGTACGGATTATCTCCAGGCGATGGAGGCGAATCAGTTTGAATCCATTCCTTTGGCGGATGTTTATCGCCGTGGTTTCGTAAAAGTCTACGCACGCTATTTGAGACTCGATGACGAAAAAGCCGTTGCCGATTACAATACCCATCACTCTACTCGCGCCGCTCGTCGTCCGATCGATGCCCTTGAAGGTGAAGAAACCGATGTAGCTCCCGTGTCGGTGGCTAGTGCGGTTCCTCCGATGAGTCGCGACACCATGATTTGGATTTCCGTCGGTATCGGTATTTTAGGATTAATCGTGTTAATGTTATTCTTCTAAAATTTATAGAAAAATAAGAGAGGAGGTTGACCCACCCAATTTCCGGATTAAGTTTGAGGTACATTGTCCTCTCGACTTGATCAGCGTGTCCTTGTTTTAAACCGTCTATGGCAGCCGGTTAATATCGTCGGCGTTATGCGCGCCATGAATCTCCTGTTTCGCGGTCGAGCTTCCGTGGTTTATTCCGACGTCAAAGGCCACCAGGTTTACTCCTCTGCGGAATGGATCAGTCATTCACTCGCTAATCCACCAGCCGATTTAGAAGCCATTCGTTCGCCCTGTATTGCCCTGCGTATACCCCGTGTATTATTATTAGGAGCCTACGACCGCGTACCACGTCGGGAGATTCGTTTTAGTCGCCGCAATATTTATTTAAGAGACGGTCATCAATGTCAGTACTGCGGCCGCGTATTCCGCGAAGAGGAATTAAATCTCGACCACGTCGTCCCGCGCGATGTGGGTGGTAAAACCAGTTGGGAGAATATTGTGACCGCCTGTGTGCGTTGTAATTCCCGTAAGGCGAATCGACTACCCGAGCAGGCGGGGATGACTCTTCGACGTGTTCCCGCAAAGCCCAAATGGCGCCTGGTCGTGGCCTCCTCGCTTTCGACGGATGAAGCCGAAGTCTGGAAAGAGTTTTTAGAAGTCACTCCATCGGGCCAATTACCTTGGAGAGCTTAAAATCCTTGGTGCGGGTAAACGGATTCGAACCGTTGTCACCACTTTGGAAGAGTGGGGTCCTACCACTGAACGATACCCGCGTGGCCAAGGGCGATGACCTTTCCATATTCATCTGAAGAGGTCAAGACTCCCTCGAAGGCATTGTTTTAAAAATGTCAAAAATGCCTCAAATAGTGACTTCTTTGCCCTTTTCGATAGTCTCACCTTAGTCCATGATTCGTGGTCTTATTGCATGAAGAAAAATAAAGCTAAAAAACCAATCACTGAAGTTCTGTTAATGGGGACGCCCTCTAAAAACAGCGATTTGCTTTGGTTTACGGGCTTCAATGCCTCGGATCCTTTTCCGGCCTTTTCTGCCCACGGCAAAAAGATTGGACTGATTCCTCTTTTAGAAGTCGGCCGCGCCGAAAAAGAATCGCACCTCGATGAGATTCTTAACTTAACGGAAATAATAAAAGACTTAAGAAAAACAAATCCGCAGGCCGGCGTTGCGGATGCGATTGTTTTAGCCGCACTCAATGAGGGTATTGATGCATTCCGCGTCCCCGCAGATTTTCCCGTCGGCTTATTTAATCATCTACAATCTTTAGGATTAAAATTGGTCCCCGCGTCTGCGGAAGATAAAAATCCATTATTCCGTAACCGTAGCCTAAAAAGTAAAAAAGAAATCCAAGGAATTAAAAAAGGCAATGTCGCAGCGTGTGCAGGATTTGTAAGAGTGGAACAGATATTAAAGGAATCGGTAATCGCTTCACAAAAAAAGCTGCAGTGGAAGGGTAAAAACTTAACAGCCGAAATTTTGAAAGATGAAATTCAAGTTGCGGTTACACGTGCGGGCGGACTTTTAGACATCGGCTTAATCTGCGCCCCCGGTAATCAAGCGATTGATTGCCATAGTTCGGGAACCGGTCCGATTGCGGCTAATCAATTGATTGTGGTCGATATTTTTCCACGTGATCGCGAGTCGTTTAATTACGGCGATATGACACGTACATATCTAAAAGGTAAAGCCTCACCCCAACAACGAAAGTTGGTTGAGACGGTTTTAGAGGCCCAACGCCGTGCCTTAAAATCTATCAAAGCTAAAAAAACAGGTGCGCAGATTCATCAAGGAGTCGTCGATTTTTTTAATAAAAAAGGTTACAAAACTAAAAAAACAAAAACCGGCTATGAAGGTTTCTTTCATGGCACGGGACATGGCCTAGGTTTTGATATTCATGAAGAGCCTTCCTTGTCATCACGTCACACCCAACCGCTTCTTGCTGGCGAATGTGTCACCGTCGAGCCTGGGCTTTATTATTTGGGATTAGGCGGATGCCGAATTGAAGATTGTGTTTTAATAACAAAAGCGGGCTGCGAAATGCTTTCAAAGCATCCGTATGATTGGGAGATATCTTAATGTCTAAAAATAAAGGGCGCGCGGGGACACACACCACGATTATCGAAGCCGCCCGACTGGTAGTGAAATTATTAGAAAAAAAAGGCCGCGTTTCCCGTGGTGTAATTACCGCGGGCGTGGGTGCCCGAACACAATCGATTAAAGTAACCCCACTGGTCGGTGCACTGCGCGTCATGGTTGTGTCGAAGGGCACTCGGCAAGAACTCCACGTTTATGGAATTACCATGTCGCAAGCTAAAGCGATTCTCACATCGACAGAGCTTCCCGGATATTTAATAAATTTTCCCAGTGAATAAGCCTCCAGTCGCCATTGCCGAAATATCGTTAGATGACTGGATTGCGGTCGGATCGGGTTGGACCTACTTGCCTTATTTAGCGCGCTATAGCGTGCCCGATTTACCAAAGGATTGGAAAAAGTTTTTGGATGGTAGATTCAGCGCAGTCCTGGAAAGCGGCCAAACGGGCAATACGACTATTGCTGTTCCTCGAGCCCCCTCGGTTAAGGTTTTTAATTTAAACGGAACCGTCATCAAACATACGCAGTCGGGTGCCTACGAATCCCATCAAGAAAAAATTCTCGCTTATATTAAAGCCTGGAAAAACAAACACCGAACGCCGCATTTTAAAGGCTGGCCCGATTTTCAAGGTGGTTTGATTGGCATTATAAGCTACGAAGCCGTCACGCAGTTTGAACCGGTCGCTTCAGCCCCTGCAGATATTAATACACCCCTCGCAGTTTTTATGAATGCATCCGAAGTTTGCATTTATGATAAGAGCCAAAAAGAACTGACCGTCGCGATTCTTTGTCCAACCAATCAAAACACGGAAACTTCTTGGAAGGCCGCCCAGAAACAAGCTAACCACCTAGCCGAAAAATGGCTCAATACCTGTGCTGAAAGGACTCCAGAGTTTCCGAATAGCATCAACAAAAATTCAGCCATTCTAAATTTTTCACTCGATGAGGACGCGTTTAAAAATGCCGTCATTAAGATTAAAGATTATATCGCAGCGGGAGATACTTATCAGGTTAATCTTTCAACTCGCTTAGAAGTGCCGGCGATTGATGCGCCCAAGGCCTATGAATGGCTTCGGCAAAATAATCCATCGCCTTATATGGGTTATATAAAATTTCCCGAGGGCGAACTAGTCTGCGGGTCTCCGGAGTTATTAGTTGAGGTTATTGACGGCCAAGTACGCTCGCGCCCTATTGCCGGAACACGCCCCCGCGGTGGGAGTGTGGAGTCCGATGAAAAATGGGCACAGGAACTTTCGGAAAATAAAAAAGAAAACGCGGAGCATTTAATGTTGGTGGATCTTTTACGCAACGATGTCGGCCGTGTCTCGATTGCTGGATCGGTAAAAGTCCCCGAGTTTATGGCCGTTGAGCGCTATTCGCACGTCATGCACTTAGTCTCCCAGATTGAGGGAAAAATTTTACCCACGGCCACGCCCGCGGATGTGATTAGATCTTTATTTCCTGGTGGAACTATTACGGGCGCACCGAAGGTTCGCACGATGCAGATTATTTCGGAAGTAGAACCCGTGGCTCGCGGATTTTATACTGGTTCCGTGGGCTGGATTGGTGCTTCGGGTAACATGTGTTTCAATATTATTATCCGCTCGCTTTGGACAACAAGGGGGCGCTGTTTTATTCAAGCGGGCGCTGGAGTCGTCGCTGACTCCATTCCCGAGCAGGAATATCAAGAGTCGCTGCGCAAGGCCCAGGCGCCACTCCTTGCGGCAACCCAAGCTCAGCTATAATCATGCAGGCCTGGACTAATCAGAAATATGTTACCGTACCTGATCAGGCTACGGTTTCACAAATCAGTCCAAACTTCTGTTTCTTTGAAACCTTTGCTTTGCGTAGCGGTAGAGTGGAATCGCCGGAGGTTCACGAGGCCAGAATGATGTCGGGCCTAGATCACTTAAATTTAGATAAAACAAAACTACACTTAAATTTTTCCGATAAACTCCATCACTGGGGACCTATTCTTAAAAATCTTTTATCCACGGAAAAACTTACCGACGCTATTGTACGTTGGGTGGTTGTACCAGATAAACAGGGTTCATTAACGGAATGGGTGACGGTTCGCCAACTGCCTGTCACGCCTCCATCGATAGATCTATTTTTACTTAAAACCATTCGCGATGAGGCGGAGTGGTTGCCGCGGCCCAAAACGGGTCCATGGAAAAATTCGCAGGCCGCTTTGGATGAACTAAAAAATTTATCACCGCGGCACGATGTGGAGGGCGTTCAGTGTGACCAGCGTGGAAATATATCAGACTGCACACGTAGTGCGTTGGCCTGGTGGGATGGGGCAGAGTGGTTTACGCCGAGTGGCGAAACACAATGTCTATTGAGCACGTCGCACCAAACCTTTCAAAATAGTCTACGCAGTAAAAAACAAACCAAAGAGGTGGCCCAACCTTTTCCACGCCATGCACAAAGTCTGATTGTTCTTCGCTCCACGTTTGAAGGTGGTGCGGTGATCGTTAAAAATGTTTTTAACTCCCACGGCGAATTAGTTTGGACCGCTCAGCCCAATCAAGATGAAGCAAGGTCTGCCTTAACTCACCTAAAAAAGTTTAGAGTTCAGCGTTCGGTCAGTTTATTATAAACGGGCCAAGCGGTTGAAAATATAAACAGATTTAAATAGATAATACTGATAAGTGCGGAGAAGGCTAAAGCCACGAGCAGCTCAGGAAATTTAATGCTCTGATTTTCGCCCGAAGATTGATGATAGGCCTTAAAGGATATCCATGTCGCAACGCATCCTAAGATAAACAGGCAGGTCAGTGAGCCTTGAAAATAATTAAAGAAAAAGCTCGTGAGTGCGGGAAGGGTATGGGCTTCGCCTTTGATAATATTTGCTAAAATAGGTTGGGACCGAAAGGCGATAACTCCGACCGAGGTGGGGAGGGCGGCCGTAAGAAAAACCGATAAGCCAGCTGCAATTTTTTGCTCTTTAGGACTCATAACCCGATTGTTTAGACCATTTAAATGAAGGTCAATCATCGGATTCTCCCTCGCAAATTTTATAAGACACTACTAGGGTAATTCGACATGGAACCTTGGTTGCTCTGGATTATTTTTATTTTACTCAACGGGAGCGCTGCGCTGCTCTCCTTAGTTGCTGGTGTCGTTTCCGCTTTTTCGCTGGGTGAAATCGAAGAGTTGCGCCGTCATAACGCCAAAGCTGCCATCGCGCTGGAACGCTGTCGTGGCGAACAGGGCAATACCCTGGCGGCTTTTGAAGTTCTCATTGCGGCCTTTGTGGGAATGAGTGCGCTTTTAGGAGGTATATTATTTGGCCCAAAATTAATTGAAATAGCCTCTACGCATTGGGCCTCTGCTGGATTATTTCTCTTTGTTGTTTTAATTTCATTTTTCATGGCATGGCTCACCGTGATGTTGCCCCAAAAACTTGGGACACATTTTCGATTAACTTTAGCCCCTAAGATCGCTCCATCTTTAATGATCGTGCGTGGGGCGGCTTATATCCTGCGACGGCTGGGCCGGATGCATGATTCTTTGGCGACACCTGAAGAAGCGGGATTTGATCGCGCGGATGCTGATATTGGAAGTATGGCCCAAGCGGCTGCACGTGAAGGAAAAATCACGCAGGCGGAAAGCACTCTGGTTGCTAACGCCGTACGTTTAGACGATATTCCAGTTTCGCAGGTTTTAACACCACGTCCCGTGGTCACCGCCATCGAAGCCAATCTTTCCGTGGGTGATGTTTTAAGACTCTATTCCAACGTGCCGCATGGACGGATGCCCGTTTGGGATGTTAATCCCGATCGCATCGTTGGCGTAGTTCGTCGTCGCGATATTTTAAAAGCAGCGGGTGACGGAAAAAGAGAAATTAAAATTAAAGAGCTGATGTCACGCGCGCATATTGTGCCCGAGAATGCTACACTTTCTGATGCCTTACATGATTTGGTTCGGGCGCACCAACATTTAGCCGTGGTGGTTGATGAGTTTGGCGCATTCGCCGGTGTCATCACACTCGAAGATATTTTTGAATCATTATTAGGTTTAGAAATTTACGAGAAAGACGATCCCCACCCGGATATGAGAGAGCTGGCCCGTCAGCGCGGTCACCGCTTTAATCGTCGACCCAGTTCCGACGGTTCAACTCCTAAGGCTTAAGACCATGCCATTAGCTTATTGGGTTCACCAGCTAGATCCGGTTGCCGTTCGTTTTACGGATGGATGGTTTATCAAAGGCATTCATTGGTATGGCTTGTCCTACGCGACAGGATTTTTAATTGCGGCGCTGCTTTTACATCGTTGGCGGGTGCGCCAATTAACCCCTCTGCAATCCGCCCAAGATGAATCGAGTTTAATTACAGCGATTATGATGGGAGTAATTTTAGGCGGACGCTTAGGACACGTTTTACTTTATGCCCGCGAAGAATTTTTTACTGACCCGCTTATGGTCTTTAGAGTTTGGCAGGGTGGGATGGCTAGTCATGGCGGCTTTTTAGGAATTATCTTAGTCGCCGCGTGGTTTGCGAAGACCCGCCGCGTTTCATTCTTAAAGATGGGCGATTTATTATGTGCCATGGCGCCAGCAGGAATTTTCTTTGGCCGCATCGCCAATTTTATAAACGCCGAACTGGTGGGTCGACCCACCGATGTGGCGTGGGCGGTGATTTTTCCCCGCGAAGGAAATATTCCACGCCATCCATCACAATTATATGAGGCCCTGGGTGAAGGTCTGATTCCTTTTTTATGGGTTTATTGGAGATACCCCAAAAAACTTCCAGCCGGACAGTTGGCAGGGGAATTTCTAATTATTTACGCGTGCGCACGAATCGTCACCGAAGCATTTCGCCATCCTGAGGATGGATTTATTATGGGCTTAACGGCCGGACAATTTTGGACTTTGCCGTTGTTTATTCTCGGCCTGACCGTGATTTTAATCAGTCGATTTAAATCGAAAGATGTTGCCCGCTGAGTGCGACTCAATGAAGAGTTAGTCATGGTAACGGTTCCATTATTAGATCTCGGCCCGCAGAACGAAGCTTTGGCACCTGCGTATGAGTCGACTTTTAAAGAAGTAATGAAGTCGAACGCCTTTATCATGGGGCCGCGCCTTGAGGCTTTCGAAAAGTCGTGTGCTGAGTTCTTAAAAGTGAAGCATGCGATTGGCGTGTCTTCAGGTACAGACGCCTTACTTTTACCGCTGATGGCCTTGGGGATTGGTCCTGGTGACGAAGTCTTACTCCCAGCCTTTACTTTTTTTGCGACCGCTGGGTCGGTGGCACGCTTGGGTGCGGTCCCAGTTTGGGTGGATGTGGAGGCACATACCTTTAATATTAATTTAGCGGACGCGGAAAAAAAGGTCGGCCCTAAAACGAAGGCCATTATGCCGGTCCACCTCTTTGGACAATCTTGTGACTTGGTTCGTCTGCGTCAGTTCGCCGATAATCATAAAATATTTTTAATCGAAGACGCTGCGCAATCCATGGGTGCGCGCTGGCAGGGTCATCCAACCATGTCGGTGGGAGATTTTGGTGCGACGAGTTTCTTCCCCTCAAAAAACCTGGGTGGATTTGGCGACTCCGGCTTAGTCACTACTCAAGATGATGCTTTAGCCGAGAAGGCACGTATTTTAAGGGTGCATGGCATGCAGCCAAAATATTTCCATAAATTAATCGGTGCTAATTTTAGAATGGATCCACTGCAGGCTGCGCTATTGCACGTGAAGTTACCTCATCTCCCTAAATATAATTGTGCGCGCGCCGGGAACGCTCTCTTTTACCACAAGACATTAAGTACGGTTAAGGGTATATCGCTTAATGGACCCAATGCTCAAGGTGATGCAAAGATTCTTTTACCTCAGGATTTTTCCGGTGAAGGCATTTGGAACCAATTTACCCTCCGAGTTTTGAACGGCAAAAGAGACGCGTTAAAACAATTCTTAACGGAAAGAAAAATTGGCTGTGAAATTTATTATCCCGTTCCCCTCCATCGTCAGGAATGCTTTAAAGGTATCGGTCGCGGAGCCGAGCAGGCACCCGTTTCAGAAAAACTTGCTCAAGAAGTTTTGAGTATCCCTGTATTTCCTGAACTCGCCGAGAATCAACGAGCTTGGGTGGCCGAATCTTTAGCCGCTTTCGTGGCTCAGTAAATTAGAAGAAGCGAATAGTTTTCGCTCTTTGCTTTGCGTGTTCTTCGTCCGTGCAAGGTGCGTTGGTCGGCACGTCGGTTTCGGCACTGACCGGTTTAACCAGACCCTTTTCCAACATATATTTTTCGACTTCATCGCCTGAAATATCGGCCAGCATCACGCCATCGATCTCGACACAGGGTGAAAGACGTTGACCGCTGCGTTCAACCATCTCCGCGTAATTAGCAGGGTTGTTGATGATATCTACATCTTCGTAGGCCAGTTGATGTTTTTGAAAGATAGCACGGACACCATTGGACCAACCACAACTCGGTTTAAGATAAGCTTTGATTTTCATAAACTAGAGTTAAGGCACTCACCGCCAAAAATCAAGCCAGTCGGCCCAATTTTACGAATTAACTTTTTTCTTATTCTGCGTCTTCGAATCATACCAGTAGCCAATGCCATGCAAGGTGCGCAAGGAACCTAAACCCTGAGCGTATTTCTCAAACATCACCCTGATTTTGGTGATATATTGGTCGACGGAGCGACTGCGGGTGTCGGCACGCGCCCCCCAAACGGCATGGATGAGACTATTCCGACTAATGATTACGCCCGGATTGCTCGCTAGATAATAAATAATTCCTAATTCTTTTTTACCTAATTTAAATTTATTTTTTTCATCAAAAATAATTTCTAAATGGCCGGGATTGATTGTGGCACCATGAAAGTTAAATTGATCGGTATCGAGATTGATGTTTGCGGCAATCTGTCGACTCTTGCCGTTTTCGCTTCGGCGGAGTACGGCTTTAATCCGGGCAATGATTTCGACGTCGGGACAAGTTTTCAAAAAGAACTCATCACAGCCCAGATTTAACAACTCAGCAATGTTCTCGGGACTACATTGGGCTTGCGAACAAAAGATGGCGGCGGGATTTCCGGTTTTCTTAATTTCTTCCACGAGGGATTTTGATTTTTCCAACGTGTGATTAGTTAGAAAAACACCTTGCACATTATTTCTCTCCAAAAACTTTAAGGCTAAAGAGTCTTTCTCGAATCCTTGAACTTTAAAACCCTCACCCTCGAGCTCCTCGCTTAATTTTTTTGCATAGAATTCCCCGGAAATAACAAAAATTATAAATGGTTTATTTTTTCCAACCACAAGGAGAAGAGATGAAGCAATTTATGGGGTTATAAATTACTTATCTGATTATATGGATTGATTTAATATTTATGGAAAGGTAAAATATATAAATGAAAGCAAATGTAACATTGCCTCCGACGTCGCGAATCAAGTTTCTGCTCTTCATCGTAATTTTTATTGGAACGGCCGCGTGGGGTGGGTACGTGCTCGCCAAGAATGCTCACCTTAAGCGTGCTAAAGCCTCGGCCGATCCGATAGAGGACCGTAGTTTGTTTGGAAGGTAGAGCTTGGCGGAACGAAATCTCTCTAAACTTTCAAAATACTTGACCAAGGTGGTCAGGGTCGTAAGTTCCCCATTCCACCGTGTGCCCCCTTCGTCTAGCCCGGTCAGGACACCTCGTTTTCACTGAGGTAACTGGGGTTCG
>JBBAUU010000002.1:0-32244 GCA_040398065.1 Opitutales bacterium
AATTCACCCCAAGTGCCGACTAGTGCAGGCTTAGTATTAAATTTTTTAAACCTCTCGTGTAACCAAAAATTCATCTACGAAATTTTGCCTAAATAATATAAATCGCCCGTGGTAAGGGATTTCTTGTCCAAATGTTCAAAAATAAAATCTGTCGCTTGATTTAAAGTGGTGCCATGGGGACGGGCGATACGCTGGTTGATTTGGTTAAGTTTTTCTTTGTTAACTGCTTTGATTAAATCCGTATCCATCGGCCCGAAACCTAACCCAATCACTGTGATGCCTTGCGACTTAAATTCTTCTGCGGTGACTTTCGTGAGTGAATCTACTGCAGCCTTGCTCGCAACATAAGCAGCTTCTCCAGCTAAGGCTAACGGCACTGCAACCGTGGTAATATTAATAATCAATCCACGACGCTGACGGACCATCAGTTTGCCCACTGCCTGTAGGCAATGAAAGGTCCCTAAATAATTACGCCTCATGAGGGCTTCGGCCGTTTTGGCCGGAGTCAGTAAAAACGCGTTCATGGAGGCCGCACCAGCATTGTTAATTAATACATCAATACCTGGAGAGTTTTGGCTAATAAGACTGACTGCGTTTTGCACCGACGACTCATCGGTGATATCAATTAAATACTCACTGAAACGCTCATGCTTAATTTTTGATGAAGTGCGGGAGAAGCCCCAGACGTGCCAACCTTCATTCAATAGCTTTTCGGTGAGGGCACGGCCAAGTCCGCGCGACGTTCCTGTAATGATAGCATTAGGCATTTTAAGATTGGGGCGTGTTCAGTAGTTCGACTAAATAATCAGCCAAATAGTCTACACGACGAAATGGTGAGGTCAGTCGACTCATCGCTTTTTCGTCTACTAGCGAAACTGAGCGACCGACATGTTGCTGGAGGTCGTATTCGAGATCGGCAATTAAAGTTACTAATCCCATACTATCGAGATCGGCTTTGTCGCCAAAGAGTCGAGTTTGCTCAGTCGCCTCAACTATCGCGGGCTTATGCAACTCTTCACCGAGCTTTTTTAGCCGATTAAGAATGAGCGTTAAAATTTGGTCACGTGTGAGCATTAATTATGTAAGCGTTACGAGGAGCCCGGTCTGTCTATCTTAGACCTTAAACACTACGATACTTAGGAAAGAAACCCGTTTCCGTGAGTACGTGAGCACTCAAGCGATTATAAACCTCGGGTATTAAAATCCACTGGGTGGTGTAAAATGGTAAAATGACTTTTCCGAAGCCGAGCTTAAATTGGTACAAGGAGTCTTGTTTACCGCCTAAGCCGCCGCCCAAATGAAGTAGTTTTTTACCATTGTTTAAATTTTCCCGAATTACCTGATCTAAAATTAGTTTCATCGCTGGATAGTGTGAGACGCCTAAAATACTCCCAGAGAGCATATAGTACATATGATCGCCTTGGGTTATAAAAATTGCCCCGGCTATCATTTTGCCTTCGTGATAAACAGCACGTAAATCTGGGATACTTGAATGAATTTTTAGGACAGACTCGAAGTATTTAACACTAAAGAAGTAATTAATTTTAGCTCCACGTCGAAGCATTGTATGCTCGTATACTTCGTGAAAATCTTGGATTGCTTTGATATCCGTGGATTTAACAACGGTGTAGTTTAACTTACGGAGAGCTTTAATTTCTTGGCGGTGACCTTCAGCCAGAGATTTTTCGTACACATCGGGGTCTTGTATTAAATCTACCGCTAAAACTTTTCCTGTTTCAGTAGATTCAGGCAAGCGGTAGCGAGTAAAATTAGATTCTCGATTAAAAAGGCTGACACAGTCTCGCTCAACTAAAGCTGTTTTTATTTTTTTAATTCCGGAGGTAAAATCCTCAGGGGTGATCGATGAAGAAGTTAGGACCCCGTTATACCCATAAACCGATACTGCATCGATATAATGATTTTCGTTGGGAATTTTTCTGAAAATAAGGGGAAGTCCAATAATGCCTGTAGGCATGTTGACGATGATAAGATTGGCCACCCCGCCCATTCTTTCGGAGTCCAAACTAGTAAATTCAAACGTATGGTAGATATCTGAATACCCCAAAACCTTTAAGAGTTTGGTCCATTCTGCGACATCTGAAATGAAGTAAACTTGTTCTAATAAATAACTCAAAATAAGGAGGCCTGTTGTTCTATAAATTCACAAAACTGTTGGGCCAGCTGTGATCGTGAAAATTGATTTTGGGCCAGTTGGCGACTGGATAGTCCCATCTGCTTACAGCGTGCAGGATTATTATACAACTCTAATAGAGAGTTTACTAGAGCAGGTGTATCTTTAGGCGGAACCGCCACTCCGCATTGATTCTGTGTAATCATTTCCGCCAACCAACCGGGGTAGTTATTGATTACAGGGATGCCTGCTGAGATATAATCGAAGAATTTATTAGGGGATGTTCCGTAGTAAAAAGCAGGAATATTATCTAGGAACATCAACCCACAATCCAGCTGCGCAGTAATTTGGGCGAGCGCTAACTTGGAAATAGGGGGATGAAAGACGATAGATTCAAGCTGCTCACTAGCGGCGATTTTTTGGAGGCGCAATTTTTCGGAGCCATCGCCGATTAAGAGAAATTTTATGTTTTGGTTATTTCTTTTTTTAAGTTCCCGGGCTGCTTCAATAATCGCATCGAGGCCATTGGCTTTACCATGAGCTCCCGTAAAACCTGCCGCAAAGTCACCCTTCTTAATACCCTCAATTTTTATCGTGGATTTTGGCTGGGGCTTAAAAATTTCGAGATCACATCCATTGGGGATCAAAGCGATGGGATGATTTTTCGCGGAGCGGTGACCGATGCCTTGAACAATTCCCGGGGAGAGCCCCACACAAGCTATAGAGGATCGATAGGCGCATCCCTCAATCGCCCACATTCCGCCCAAGAGGATGGGATTTTTCATGCCCATGGCACGAGGAAGTTCCGGCCATAAATCTCTCACTTCGAAAATAAACTTCTTTCCTTTTAACCAACTGGCAAAGATACCTGGTAACGCAGCTGTTAGGGGTGTTGAAGTTGCAAAAACCACATCGTATTCGAAATCGAGAGCGATTTTAATACTCTTAACCGCATACTTAAAGAATGTGATTAATCGTCGGCCAATCCCATCGTGATTAGAATAACGTAAGGGTAATGCGATTACATCAATCCCATCAATCAAGCCGCGTGACCATCCCCTCTTTTCATCGAATGGTAAATTCAGTGAGTCGCGGTCCATTTGACCACAAACCATGGTTACCTGATGACCTCGCTTAATGAGAGCTTGCGCAAACTCATAAGAACGCGTGCCACCAGACCCTTTAGGTGTGGTGAAGTGCTGATGAAAATAAAGTATTCTCACTCTTATTAACTTAAACCTTCTTCGAGAATTTGTCTGATTTTGTGCGAGGTTTGTCCGTCGCCATAAGGATTTTTCAAACTCGAGCGTCTTTGATATTCTCCTGGGTTATTTAATAACAGATCCGCTTCGCGCAGAATCACTTCAGGGTCGGTACCAACGAGACGACAGGTACCAGCGTCGACGCCTTCAGGGCGCTCAGTGGTGTCGCGCATGACTAATACGGGCTTACCTAAAGAAGGAGCCTCTTCCTGCACGCCTCCAGAGTCGCTCAGCAAGAATGTGCAGCGATTCATCAACCACACGAATTCTTCATAGGCAGCAGGAGCGACTAGGGCGATGCGTGGATTGGATCCTAAAATGCGGTTAACGGGTCCTTGGACCTGTGGGTTTAAGTGCACGGGATAAAGCACGCCGACATCAGGGTGAATTTGCGTGAGGCGATTGATGGATTCACAAATACGCTCAAAGCCACCACCAAAGGATTCACGACGGTGACCCGTAACCAAGATCCAAGGCTTGCGTGCGCCATCCGCTAAAAACTCTTGGGCGAAGGCGGCTGGAATTCCTACTTTTTCGGCAACCGATTGTGCTGATAGTCCACTGGAATTTTGTTTTCCTCTTACATGAAGCAGTGCATCGATGACCGAATTTCCGGTGACATAACAGCTGGCTGGGTTAATTCCCTCTTTAACTAAGTTAGCTTTAGAAATTTCGGTCGGGCAAAAATTCCAGCGTGCTAAGGGCGAGGTCAGTCTTCGATTCATCTCCTCCGGAAAGGGAGAATCCATATTCCCAGTGCGTAAACCTGCTTCGACGTGGCCAATTGGAATACGGTTATAAAAAGCAGCAATCGCGGAAGCCAAAACGGTGGTCGTATCGCCTTGGACTAAAACCGCAGCGGGCTTATGTTCCACAAACCAAGCGGAGGCGGCTTGAATAACGCGGCTGGTGAGATCGGGCAAAGTTTGCCCAGGTTGCATCAGATTTAAATCAAACTCTGGCTTAATACCAAACACTCCCAGCGTTTGATCCAGCATCTGACGATGCTGGCCAGTAGAAAGAAAAATCGGCTGGATAGTTTTCGACGCTTGGAGCGCGAAATAAATAGGGGCCATTTTTACGCACTCCGGACGAGTACCGGCGATGATAGCGACTGTTTTTTTCATATGAGAGTTCGGTTATACTTTTTTAAAGCGTGTGATGACATGGGTTATAATTCGAGTTAGACCCAAAGCGGTGAAAACTAAACTGCCTATAATATAAGCAGCAATGGGAGGGTAAATGATGGCAATGCAACCTAGGGATAGGCTAAGTCCGATTAGGACAAACCACTGACGTAGCCAAATTAATCCAGTTAAAAATATTAATCCGAGGAGCGCCTGGATATAATAAATCCATACAGCCGAACCCGGCCTATAGGGAGAAAAAATTCCGATACTGAGATTAAGAATTACGCTTTTGAGACTCTGAACGGGATGAGTTTTAATATACTCAAATGATTCGTTTTTAAGGTGCTGATTATATTCCTCGCGAATCTTTAAATTATAATAATTTTCGCCAAATGCAGCATTAAGGCTTATGCCTGTCTTTTTCCTAAAAGAGGCATAGGACGATTCATCTGACAAATATAAGCCATAATTATTAGGATAGGCGCCTAGACCAGCATAGACTGTGTGCCATGGCATTTTATTTGTTTTAGGCATAAAACAAAAACAAACCGTAAATAAAACTAAGCTCACATAATTCATCCAGTGTCGGCTAAAATATATCAATAGTAACAATATCGCTATAGAGATGAAAATAGTGTTAGGTCTGATAGCCACACACAGAGCTAGAAATAATGCTATCACGGGGGTCTGCCATACTTTAATTTTTTCGCGGTAGAACCAAACAATAACTAAGAGAAGAGAGGGAAACGCCTGCCAAAAATAATAATACGGGAGTGTTAAGTAGAAAATAATTAATGGATTAGCGACAAAAACTATCGTAAAAATATATCGGCTGGTACCAGGGTTTAAATAATTAAGAATAGCCGAAGAGAGCCCTAAATGTAAAATGATAGCCAACAGAACGGCCCCTCGTAGATCACTAAGAAATGGGAAAATTTTTCGGGTAAACCATAATACCCACATCCAGCCCTCATCATGGGCAGAAAACTCGATTAGTTTTTCGGGTTGGGTTGTTGGAGAAGCTACATCTGTCCATCTTTCTTCTATGGTTTTTTGTCTATAAATAATATCATCACCGATGGCCACCTTCCAAGGTTGCCCGATAGACCAATTAGCTGCCCCCGATGTGTACGGCACCACCCAAATGGGGTGCTGCATAAGGGTGTTATGAAAGGGTATTACTAATGTGATAAATAGTAAAATGGGCGCAAAAATAACCTCAAAATACCAACGTTTTTCGGACGACGAAATTTCTGGATCGCGCTCCTTAAACACATAAAAATAGCCAGCTAGAAAATTTACCAAAGGCTGAATAGGTACCTGAATGGCAAAAGAAAGATTATCCGTTAATCCAATTCCATCATGCATAAGCATGAAAGTAACCTGAGCTAATAAAAATGCTCCTAAACGAGACTGCAGGTATGGGAAAAAGGCCTGCATCCAGGAACGACTAGCTTGAAATGTCCACCGATGATGGACAATAAAAGCAAGGATTAACGAAGCCAAAAATGATCCAACCCTCGCCAATGAGGCGCTTACTCCCCAGTGGCCTAATAATTTAAATAATCCAAAATCACAAAGTGTGATAATGATACCTGAAATTAAAAAACGGCTGCCGCTTTTAATTAAACGTTCAGAAAACATTATTTGGGGATTACTAACGGGCTTCTACTATAAGCGGGAGACTCCGCACTAAAGCCATGGTGCTCTTGGATAATATAAAGAGGACGATTTTTAATTTCATTATAAATTCTTCCCACATACTGCCCTAAAATACCTAGACAGAGTAACTGTAGACCACCCAAAAGGCCTACTGTGGTGAGCACAATTAACTCAATGGAAGTCCAGCTACCAGAAACTATGCGCTGGGTGATAATTCCTAAAAACCCTAAAGTAAAAATTCCTGTAACACACATTCCCAAAACCAGCGATAACTCAAGTGGTCGGGTAGAGAATGATAAAATACCGTCAAAAGCTATAGTGAGCATTTTGTTGAGTGAGTATTTTGTTTCTCCGGCAAATCTTTGGTCCCGTTTATAGGGAAGCGCCACTTGCTTAAATCCAGCCCAGCTGACCATGCCGCGAATAAAACGATTACGCTCGGGCATTGCTTTTAACACGTCGACTACAGGGCGACTTATTAAACGAAAATCACCCGTGTCCAAGGGAATTGGGACGGCTGATAATTTATTAAATACTCGGTAAAACAATCGGGCTGTGGCTAATTTAAATGCCGATTCGCCTAGTCGCTCCGTTCGTGTGCCATAAACAACATCATAGCCCTCTTCCCATTTTTTGATCATTTCGTGGACGACTTCTGGGGGGTCTTGTAAATCAGCATCAATTAAAACAACCGCATCGCCACGCGCAGCATCTACTCCTGCCGTCACCGCAATTTGATGCCCAAAATTACGAGTAAAACATATGATCTTTATTCGGGCATCGGATACCGCAAATGATTTAAGTATGGCGCGCGTTTGATCGCGCGAGCCGTCATCAATAAAAATAAATTCTACATCTATATTCTTTAAATCTATCGCAAAAGCCTTCAGTCGTTTAACTGTTTCCGTAATGACATCCTGTTCATTATAACAAGGAATAATGATTGATAGCAATCTAGGGGAATGATGAGTGGGGGGTATCATACTATTATGATTTAGAATGCGCCGAGACTAACACTGGTTCAATTTTTTCCCAGGTATACCTTCCTTGCATTTGTGCTATATGAGTAAATTGATTTCGCTGTGCTTTTAGTTCGTCTAAAATAGTCACAACACTGGTTGGATTATATGAATCTATGACGATTCCGAGTTTCTCATCACGAACAAAACCAGAAACTAAAACTTCTTGGTTAATGATGACGGGGACGCCTGCTTGGATGCCGTCGTAAATTTTATTGGGTGAAGCGTAAATATTGTTAACAATATTAGGCTCATAGAGGCAAAGAATGTAGTCGCACTGCTTGGCGATTTCGGCAGCAGCCGTTTGGTGAATCACTCCATGGTATTTAACTTGGGGATGCCGGGTAAGCTCTTCGCCCTCTTGATCATAAAGCCAACCTGCGGCATGAACGACCAATTGAGCGTCGTGTTTTATTAAATTAACTAAAAACGGGATTCCGCGGTCGCGACCAATAGAACCGGAAAAGAAAATCGTGAGGGGTCCGTTACGAACTGATCGTAAACCATTATGAGAACCATCCGTTAAAGGATAATTAGGTAAAACTCTTGTTTTTGCCCTGGACCACTCGGGTAATAAATTAAGTCGGGCCTCATCCGTCACCAAAATAACCGACGCTGAGCTATAAAGAATTCTCTGTAAAATATCTTTAAACATACTCGTGAGTCGCGAGGTCGACTTAAGAAAGAATGAATCAAAAATATCTAAGACCCAGTGACGTGCTAACATGAGTAATGGGAACAAAACTAACGCTAGGTTTTCATTAATAATATGGACCGAGCTAAATCTCCAAGTACGCAGCCGGGCGACTTTAAAAAACAACTTGGCAATTGTTAATGGGGAGCGTCGGAGGCCTTTAATAAAAAAAGTGCGACAACTCAAAGGCAGCATGGAAGTCGTCGAGGTGGGAGTCTGAATGCCAATAAAGGTGATTTCATAGTTTTGGCTCAGGGTTTTAATTTCCTTAAAAATTCTCGTATCACTACCATCGTTGACTGAAATAAATAATAAAGTGGGGCGCATATTATACAAATTGTTTATGGGGATTACGTAATCGAATGATAAAAACGGAAATTAAAAAAATGGTGAGAAACGAAGCGGGGTGACCTAGGTCAAAAAGGCTGAAACTTTCACTGACTGCTCTTAACATAACACACCCCATGATACTCAGAGTAAAAAATCGTGAAATTCTGGATACTCTTTCGGCGTTGAATAATTTATAGATTAGCCAAATCAAGAAGCAGAAATAAACCAGAAAGACATGGAGTCCCATTTGAACGGCTACATTGATATAACCATTGTGCAGATTATTTCCCATACTCTTACCATCCAGAACAATATCGACACTCTGTCCGTAGCCATACCCCCAGGGCTGCTTCTTGATGTAGTCTATACCAATTTCGCGCAATACCTCGCGGCCACCTGCTGACCTTTGTGCCAACTCTAACGCATTCATACTAGTAATTTCCTCGCCTTTACGACCGAAAGTCAGCGCCTGCAAACTTTCATTTTCCAGAGTGAAAATCAGGCTGCCGACCAAGATGGCAATTAATGTTAAAGATGAAATTCTGATTCGGTAATAATAGATTAATCCCGGGGCGAAGACCAAAGGTAAAAACAAAAAGGCGGCCCGAGATCCTGAAGTCACCGCACCTACCGCAGCTATCGAAACCACTACCACTCTCCAAAATTTGTGGGGGATGAACATTCCTGAAGCGATGACTAAATTTGCATAGAACGCCGAGAGGTGCAGCGACTCCGCTTTTTCTTTGGCGTTATCAGCAATCAGATTTCCTTTTATTGCTAAAATTAGCCAAATTACAAAAAAAGCCGGGGCGGTATGTTTAACTAACTGCTGGTCTAATTTAGCCCCACAACGTAAGGCCATTAAAGCCATTCCTATTAAAACCCCTAACCAAAGAAACCATTTTGTGGTGGTTGCAGTGGGGTTCGTAGAAACTAGACAATTAAGGGCGGCGACAGGAAGAATAGCTATGACTAGAATAACAATGGACGTGAATTGTTTTCCAGAGGCACTTCTAAATCCCATGGCCAACCCATATAAGATCATGAATACACTCAAGTATGGCAAAAGGTTGCCCGATGGATCGATAATTAAGCTCGACGCATAACCTATAGTAAAAGTGTACAAGTATCGAGGTGCTAAACTAGGCGGATTCATTTTAAATATAAACTACGTAAAGATTGGGTCATGGCCGAAACAGTGAAAGGTGATGTGCTCAAAACCAGTTTTGAAACCGCAGGAGGATATTCCATGGCCTGATTAATCGCTATGGCTAATTTCGGCGAGCTGTCAGAGGAAACTAAAATACATCCACCCAACTGTTGGGCAATTTCCGGAATGCCCCCAACGCTTGTGGCCACACATGGTAGGCCTGCCGCTAAGGCTTCTAAAATCGCAACACCGAGTGCCTCCGATCGAGAGGGTAAGCAAAATAAATTCGCATGCCAGAAAAGTGCTTTGGTGATTTCACGCGGAGTTTGGCCATGAAACTGAATAGTGTGAACTGAATTCTTAATAACACCCGCCAGGTCCGGAAATTCCTTAATAAATTGTTGGGCGGTGACACCCGCAATTGATAAATGGAGCGGGGTTTTAACTAAAGGTAATGCGTTGATTAAATCATCTAAGCCTTTTCGACGAAAATCTGATCCCACATATAAAACTACCGGGCGACTATCAACGACCTGATGCGGATTGGCTGGTAAGACGGCAGGACGTTCAAATTGAGAAGTGTCTACGGCTTTATATAAAACTTTAAGGCGCTCTGGATGTTTTGGCTTATAGGCTGCTAAAATATTTTGCTGGGTGAATTGAGAATTACATAAGGTCAGCGCCTGTTCATTGACAAATTGGCGTTCTAACCACCAACGACGTAACAGCGCGACCCAACGTCGAACTCCATAAGTTTTTATTATTTTAAATGCCTGAGCAAAGACTGTGGTGTTTTCGTAGTCGTTAATTTGACCCCACACCGGCCAGGGAGAACTTAATAAGCACGCATGTAAGTTACTGCTATTAACATGCAAGATCCCGGACGGACCCAATGAACGTGCCAACGCTAATCCCTTCTCGGCTACTGCCTTATATAAAGCTAACGAGCCTTCTGGGGGCTTAATTAAATGTAGTCGTGGATGTTCTGAGCCAGAACCCGTGGCGACTAAATGAAATTCAATCTCTGGATCATCACGGAATGCCTCCCACAAATAGCGGGCATAAATTTCTGGACCCGTCCCACCCTTTCCCCAGGAGGTTGTAATAAATATTACTTTTTTCTTCATTTAATAACTTCAGCATACGCCTGCTGCAGACGAGAAGCAACCAAGGCAGGAGAGTGATTTTTTAAGGCTAAATCGTAAGCCTCTCGGCCTCTCTCGGATAAATCCGGACATTCAAGCGTGCGTTTAATAGCTGCTACCATGGAATCTAAATCTTGGGGCTGGTATGCGAACAAACAACGAGGTCCCAGAATTTCAGCGACCGAGCCCGTGCCCACACAACAAACCGGTAGACCAAAACTCATCGCTAAAATAACTGAGCCTGGATTCATAGGAACATCGTCATAACTTAAAACAACGCAATCGGCGGCACGCATGTAAGTTTGAATTTCATCATCGGGTATAAACCGAGAATGAATGGTCATTTTAACCTGAGATAACTCAGGATTATTATTTCCCTTAATCTCATTAATAATCTCGGGCTGATTACAAAATCCAGCGATTAATAAATAGGAGTCTTTAATCCCGGCCTTGAAGAAGGCCTTGCTCAATAAACCCAAGCCTTTGTATTTATTGATACGCCCCAACGAAAGCATCACTTTTTCGTGAGAACCGATGCCCAACTTTACTCGTGCTTCATCACGACTGATGGTATCTTTATATTTTCCGATGTAGTTACAGTGCGGAACGATAAAAAACTTAGTTGTTGAGGAAATTTCGTAGGTTTTTGAAAAAATTTCCTGAGCAGCTTTACTCGCGACAATGATTCCGTCGGCTTCATTTACGATTTTCTGGATTTGTTTTTTCTCGAAATCGGGTGACGCCGCATCATGGGGGTATAGGTTATCTGCCGAGTAAATGAATGGGATGCGACGGAGACAGTTCAAACCATCAGCAAACATTACTCTCTTTAATAGAGTGCCAAACCAAGTTGACGAATGGTAGAAATTGCTTGGCCAAAACATGTGGATGAGGTCCACCCCAGATTGGCAGGCCCGTCGGATAGGAAAGAATTTAGTATCGTGTAGGGGCAAAGCCGAGTTTCCGCCCTGCTCAACGGCGTCAGCAACCATTTTAGTGTAAGGGTTTTCTTTCCCGCCGAATGGAAATAATCCAATTTTAAATTTTTTAGTCATTTACAATGCGCAGCAAAGTTTGGTTTGGGACGTTATGACCTTTTGAATAAAACTTTAATTCCTCCAAGTCCGATGGCCCGACCGCCCACCTCTAGCATTATTAGAACAACGCTCCCACCGGCAATTAAGGCTATCGCATCGGCTATGCGGTGGTTACTCAATGGAATTAAAGTTTGAGCATAAACCATGTCGCCTAAAGCTTTTGCAATAATTATAGTTAATAGAGAAATTAGAAAAGTTTTTATGAATACTCGATAGGGGATCAGAGTTATTGGCTTAATTTCTGTCGTCATAGCGACCAAAAGATCACTCAAGCCAAACATTAGGATATTAATACAGAGTAAGGATGCCCCGCCCCAAAATCCAAATGTCTTAACAATCGGCAGTGTTATGAGGGCCATGATTATCTGCACCAATATATACCCCGTATACTGCCTATGCGCCGAACCGACCGCGATGGTGTATTTTCTGAAAACAAGACCGATGGCACGAAATAAAGAGACTCCGGCGAGGACGGTCAAAAATTCTGAAGTTAAGCATATATTTGCCCAGTCGAATTTCGAGTTACCCCAGGCCAGCGAGATTAGCGGGGTCGCGCATGCGCCGATTAAACAGAAGTATAAACCCCAATAGTCAGCAAAATGGGCTAAGGTGGTGGTGATTAATTTAGGTAACCCTGACTTCCCGCGCGAAGCCTCGAGACTGATGTCTGTAAAAAAAACGGTGCTGACAGGCCGAAGAACCAAGGATGATGTTCGATCAAAAAGAAGTTCTGCGTATTTAAAAACGGCAAACAATCCAGGCGGGAGAAAGGTTAAGGCCGCGTTTAATGAAAGTAGATACAGTTGGGTCACCCCGACATAGGTACTGGTTAAGCCTAATTCAGAAAACAATTGCCGTGGACTATAGCCTTTTATCCATAAGCAAAGTGACGGCCGACAACCTACTTTATTTAAATAAAAGAGCCGACCAATCAGCGCCACCCATTGAGTCAGCCACGCCGACCAAACTAACGCCCAGACTCCCACGTAATTATGCAATATAAGTACCGAGATTGCGGCGGCGAGTTGGCCAAAGAATAACCATAACTCAAATCTGCCGTACTGTTTTTCAGCATTTCCCAATGATTGGAGAAAGCCCCCATAGACAATAGCAGGGATGACTGGCATTAATGCCCTAAATAATTCTACCGCCTTGTTCGTCTGAGTCTGGTCAAACCCCGGTAGTAATAGTTCAGCTAAAGAGGGGGCAATTAAGGCGAGGACGCCGGATAAGATAATCGACGCAATGGTCACCCAGTTGGTTAATAAAGAATATCGATCGAGGGCATGACTTAATCCTGATTCCTCTTTTTCTTTAAGGTAACGTGGTAAAGAAATTTCGGCGAGCTGACCCGCTTGAAATAATCTCTGGAAGGACGAACAGATACTCCAGGCCGCAAAAAACGTGGCTACTTCGACACTAACGCCATAACACCAGGCGGTGGTCGATGTTACGAAAAAACCCCCAAATGCTACCAGGATGCCCACACGAAACAATTGTGCTGTAGCAACTTTGGAATGATTAGAATTGGAATTCAAATTTTTGAATTTGCTGATTATTCAAACCAGGGACGATGGCACTTAGTGTAACTCAATGCACTTTGTCTTTGTCCGATTACCTGCGCGGGAACTCCGGCAACAATGGTCATAGGTGCAACGCTCTTAGTAACCACCGCACCCGCAGCCACCACAGCACCGCGGCCAATCGTCACTCCGGGCATGATGATGGCTCGATGGCCAATCCAAGCGTAGTCTTCAATGGTTACCGGTGCTCCTTTATCGCGGTGATAGTCGTCGTGGATATCATGTCCTAGGGTCCAAATGACCACCTCTTGAGCTATATCGACATTATTACCGATGGTTAAAAGCCCGCCCCGGCCATCCAGTAATACATCCCTATTAATAACACAGTGATCACCCAAAATAATTTTGTTAGGATAGCGCAACTCACAGCCCATTAAAATAGAGCATTTCTTCCCAGCTGTAAGTCCAGACCAGCGATATATTTGAAGTCGGATTAGATGAAAAGGAATACGACTCACCCAACGCCTTAAAACATAGGCATGGAAACGAAATATAATGTAAAAAATACGACTCATGGTTTAGCGCCTATTTTTGGAGCAACTGACCCAAAATATCTTTTGTTAATTCAGCCATTGGCAATAAAGGTGTATCTGAGGAAACATAATCGTTATACGGAATCAATCGATCGGGAGAACTCACTGCAGTTTTTAAAGCGTCCATCGCTTCCGATAAATTATTGGCGGAGGAGGGATAATTGCCGACTAGGTATCTTTGCACGTGATATTGACGAGCAAAAGTTGATAAGCTTTCCGTGTCTCGTGCTCCTCCGGTATTTGAGTCAGCAATAAGATTTATAAAAACAACGGGGCAGCCCAAGAAGGCGGCTTCATATCCCATGGTGGTTCCAACATGGATAAAACAAGCCGAACCACGCTGTAAATCTAAGCGCTTATGAATATCAACCGAACGCAATGACCGACCGACTTGGAAAGATCTAAACTCATCATCAATACGTACATTAGATTTCGATTTAATTTCAGCGATCGCTGAATCGTCATTAAACATTGGGTAAGGCCTGACTAATAATAAATGTTCGGGAAACTCTTTCTTTAAGAGATCGGCTAGCTCGGCAACTAGGCTAATTTCCCGTCGAGAAAGTGGGGCGTATCCTGTGCCACATCCAAAATAAAAATACGGATGACCCTCTATGCGACCTTGGCGCGGCTGGGTTGATGTAGAGGATAAGTAATCAGCAATCGGGCAAAGTTGAGTAGCTCCGATAATTTTACACTTAGTTCGAGAAATTCCTTGGAGCTCTTCCATGTCTAGTGCCAATTTTTTATTCCATACAAGATAGCCGGTAAGCCTGTCCGTAAGCACCGTGTGTTTACAGGGATGATCCCAACTATAAAGGTAGGCCCAAGCTGGTTTTCCTGAGTCACAAATTCGCGCCAACATGGGGATGTCGGCAAATTCGGTGATTAATAAAAAACTGTCGATATCGGAAATGTCTGTCGCGTCGCACTGCGACACGATGGGTAGCAGCTGATTGATGCTCATAAACCTCGGCATCCACATCTGAAGATTAAGTTTTAACTTTCCAAAGGTTTGTCGAAGGGGAGTAAGTCGACCCAACTTAAAGAGCTCGTTAATATAGTAATTTTCCTTGGAGCGGGGCAATTTACCAAACCAGGTAAACAACTTAGTCCAAAATTTTCTTTTACTGGGATGAACCGAGACCAAGGGTCGAAGTTCAACCCCAATAGGCAAGGGATGGGCCAATGTTTTTTCTCTAGATAATAACACTACCCGATGACTTCGGGAAATTTCTGCTACTAAATCCCGAATATCATTCCGAGCGTCGTAGTGATTAATAAGTATACCAATCGTCGCCATGCTTACTAAATTCTAGCTTATTTTATCCAATGCAGCTAACGTATCGAAACCAATCATCTTATCATCGATATAGTAATCCGCAGCTGGCTTACCAAACTGTAATCGATGATACCTCACTCCCCAATCTGACATCTGTTTCTGGGTGACCTCAGTCCAATTTATTCCGGTAACGGTTCCACGTGCTGTGAATAAAACAATCGTGTTACCTGCGTCGTATAGTCTGTTGAGCCGCTTGATATTTTCTACCATGGGACCAGCTAGTGCATAGTCATTGGTAGGGACGATAGTTGCAATGACTCCATCAATATCAAAAACAAAGGTCTTGCCCGAAGGAAAGCCATTGGCCCAAGGTATCGAATTTTCTGCAGTATTAGCTAATGGGTGGTTATCGTTATTATTCATATTTTTATAAAAATTTATTTAAGCCTAAGTAGGCTTAGCTTCTTGTGCATTAAAAAGTAATTTACCGAACAAACGCCCGCTTCTCGTTTTACCAAGCAGTCCAACCACCGTCGACAGATACGACGCTACCCGTCATATAACTACTGGCATCCGAAGCGAGAAATGTGAATGGGCCATTTAATTCAGATCGCTCACACATCCGCCCAATGGGCGAGAGCTTTTCCCAGTTCTTGAGAAAGGGCTCAGGGTGATTGTTAAAAATTCCGTGAGGAACAAGCGCGTTACAGCGAATATTATCACGCGCATAAAATGTCGCTACGTAACGGGTGAAATTAGGGATAAAACTTTTAGATGCGATATAATCTATGGGCTTAAACTGACTAACACCCGATCCATAATCATAAAGATTCTGATTGGGAGATACTAAGGAATAAGTGGAGGCGACGTTAATGATATTGCCGTGCCCTTGTTTCAGCATCTGGCGGCAGACCACCTGAGTAATAAGAACGGTCCCAACTAAATTAACTTCAACCGAACGACGTAAGGCCGACAAAGGATAAAATTCGAAACGGCTGTTATTAACCTGACCCTCACCAGATTTATCGAACTTCGCATCAATCGCGGCATTATTAATCAGAACATCAATTCGGCCAAATTGAGCAACCGCACTATCCACACATTGTTGGCAAGATTGCTCGTCGGTAATATCGAGTTGTTGAATTAAATAATTTGCCCGAGAAATTCCCATCGCCTCCAACTCTCTAATAAACTCAGTGGAGGCTGATAAATTAACGTCCGCTAAAATAAGTCGGGCCCCTTGCGCTAAAAAGCTTCGGCTGGTACTTTGACCAATTTGGCCGAGCGCTCCAGTAATTAAAATGACTTTTTCTTTTACAGAAACAGGGTTTGAGTTATCCATGGCAAATTGAAATAATTTTTTGAGACTCGGCTAGATGGCGAAGCGAATCCGTCGCTTGGAAAGCGTTGGTTTGATTCATAAAAGCCCCTAGTTGATCAATAAATAACTGGTTTCTGTCAAAGTTCGGAAAATTTTTGGTTTCCGTTTTAGTCTTTGTTTTAATCGTGAGGCTAGGTTCAAAAAAATCTATGGATAGAGAGGCTTCATCTAAAACCAGTTTCAGAAAACGTTCTTTGCTTTTTTCGTAAAAATTTAAGTGGAGGCCGGCTGTTATACCATTTTCGTACTGCAGGATGATTTCGGCACCTGACTCAACGTCTACTTCTAAGGAGCTCCGGAAATTTTTTATTATGTGTGAAGTGACAACAGAACTACCCGAAAGCCAGTTAACCATATCAATATCATGAGAAAGTGTCAGAGCGACCCCACCGCCCAGACCTTTTTGAGCGGCGTACGATTGTCGGTAGTCCTCCCAGGGGTGCCAATCGGGTAGATATTCCGCCCAGCGACTTTGCATAGAAATCAGATTTCCATATTCTTTATCCTGAATAATCTGTTTGGTAATTTTTAAAATAGGATGCTGACGCATCATATATCCCACCCAAAGCAAGGCTCGACCCTCTGAGATGACTTTTTTAAGTTCATCAAAACCCTGTGAAGAATGCGACAGGGGCTTCTCAACTAAAGTATGAACCCCATGACGAATGAGTTCCACTGACTGAGAAAGGTGCAGACTTGTAGGAGTGCAAATAAAAGCAGCGTAAGGTTTTCGCTGAAGTAATTCGTTCCAGTTGGTTATTACTTCAACTGTCGCTCCACCAATATCACGAAAGGGTAAATTGCGCTGACGAAAAACAAGGATGCTGCGGTAGCCGAGTTGCCATAAGTTTCTAATGCAGCGCTCGCCAATCGAGCCGGCACCAATCACCGCGACCGTTTTATTTAAATCTGACATAGTGTCCGCTGGTGATTACTTCTTCTGCTTTTTTAAAACTCTGTAAGTCATCAATATCAACCGCGAGTTCATGGCCGACGACGTATGGTAAAATTCGCTGACCAGACATGCTGTTTTTGTTCAGAATAACCTCGGGGCGGATCACATCGAGTGTTCCAATTTGCCAGTAGGTTTTTGGTAAACTCTGTCTGGGCTCATTAAAAGGCTCCGCAACCCCATCGAGTGAAAGCAGCGGCCTCATAATCGAAGTCTCACTGTCAACAAACCACATTTTATAGGGTGTAATTGGACTGGCGGTGACAATACGTAAACTGTCTGCGTCGGATTTACTCAATCTAGTTATGGCATCATCTAAAAGACCCTTAGGACGGACCGGTGAAGTGGGTCTAAGCTGAATAACTAAGTCGGGCTTATATCCTTCATTTTTATCAAGCCACTGTAGGGCATGTTGAAAAACCTCTAGGTCTCTACTTAAGTCGGCTGCGAGTTCAGAGGGTCTAATAAATGGAACGTCTGCTCCGTACTTCTTGCTCACCTCTGCAATGACCGGGGAGTCCGTTGAAACTAGAACTCTCGATACCAGCGAAGATTCTTTCGCGGCGTGAATACTATAGGCAATCAGCGGATGCCCCAAAAGAGGCAAAATATTTTTGTTAGGCAGACCCTTGCTTCCACCTCTAGCCGGCACAATGGCAAGTACTTCCACTAGATTTTTCGGTATTTTAGTTTTTCTCTCTGCGTGGCTTCAATGTCGAGAATCTCTGTATCTTTAGCTCTTAACGCACTGTGGTTGTGCTCTAAATCACGGATTAGCTTTTGCAGACCAGGTACTTCTAAAGAGGCAGCGTGATCAGTGCCCTTCCATGTTCTGTCTTTAGTGAAGTGTCTTTCAATCCATCGAGCACCGAGAGTGTATGCAGCAATGTCGATAGAGATTCCTAAGTGGTGACCAGAAAATCCTATTTCTTTAACCCTGTCCCCAAAACTTGTGTAGAGCCTATTAATTTCAAGCAGACAGACATCCTTAAAAGGCACGGGGTATCCCGAGGTACAACTATACACCACTAAGCGTGATTTTGCCTGACCCGTTTTTTCGAAAAATTTAACAACTTCCTCTTCTTCAGCTTTAGTTGTCATACCAAAAGAAATATGAACCTCGCCCTTATATAAATCACGAAGCGCCTGGAGCATCGGGTAATTATTATTACAAGCAGACGGAACTTTAATGAGCAATGGGTTAAGCTCGATAATTTGCTGGGCGCTGGTGAGATCCCAAACTGAGGTACTATATTGAATACCTAATTTCTCACTGTAGGCTTTGAGTTCGGCGTGCTGTTTCTGATTAAATTCGAGAAACTCGCGATGCGCCCCATAGGTTTGACCATAGGAATTATTGGGAACCGGGTGAGGGGTGTTGTATTGTTCCTCGGTAAGTAACTCTTTATTGTTTCTCTTTTGGAATTTTGCGAAGGTAGCTCCGCACTGTTTCGACAAGTCGATTAATTCTTTGGCAATATCCATACTCCCCATATGGTTACATCCAATTTCTGAAATTACTTTTGGTTTTTGGTAGTCGTGTTTAAACATATTATTTGTTGTGGGTGAATGTGAAATTTTTGTGTTATTATTAAAACTATAATTAGGGTTATTATCTACAAAAAAAACTGAGAATTGGCTTTATTTTATTGGTGTTTTTCCAACCACCCAGAGATTTAGACCAGCGGTTTTTATGTGGGCGTGATTAAGGCAATTTCGCGCATCGAATACCCACGATTGAGGTGACATTTGGGTGACAACAGTCTTCCAGTCGATGGTCTTGAATTGGTCCCACTCGGTTAAAACAATAGCCGCGTCCGCACCGACGCAGGCCTCGGGTGCTGAATTGGCCGATTTTAATTGGGCATGATGCGCCGAGAGATGAGCCAGGTCGGCTTGGACTTTTTGTGCAGAAACTTTCGGATCAAAAACCACTACTTCCGCACCCGCCTGCAGTAAAGTTTCGCAAACAGAAATAGCCGGAGCTTCGCGGGTATCGTTGGTGTCCTTCTTAAAGGCAAAACCGAGTACGGCAATTTTCTTCCCCTTAACCTGTCCACCCAATTTTTTTATGACCAATTGGGCAATGCGTTTCTTCTGCCAATCATTCATTACTAAAACCTGTTCCCAATAGGCAGCTACTTCAGGCAAGCCATGATGCTCGCAAAGGTAAACGAGGTTTAAAATGTCTTTCTTAAAACAGGATCCACCGAACCCAATCCCTGCTTTTAAGAACTTACTGCCGATGCGCGAGTCACTACCTAAAACTTTAGCGACCTCATCAATATCAGCTTCGGTTGCCTCACAGAAAGCCGAGAGTGAATTGATGGAGGAAACACGCTGAGCGAGCATCGCATTGGCGGCCAACTTCGCCATTTCGGCCGACCACACATTGGTGGTAATTATTTTCTCTTTCGCCACCCATTGAGCGTAAACTTCAAATAAGGCAGCAATCGCTTCGGGATTTTCGCCACCAATGAGAACACGGTCAGGATTTTCTAAGTCTTTAATCGCAGTACCTTCCGCTAAAAATTCCGGATTAGAAAGTACATCAAAGGAGTGTTTACTGTTTTTGGCTAAAATTTCTTTGATTTTTTCTGCGGTGCGAACTGGTAGCGTGGATTTTTCTACGACAATGGTGTGATCTTGAGCCGAACGGGCAATTTGTTCTGCGCAGGCGATGATATATTTTAAATCAGCGGCGCGGCCAGCACCCTCCCCTTCGGTTTTAGTCGGAGTGTTAACCGACATAAAAATACAGTCAGCGCTTTTAATCGCGGCATCAATATCTGTGCTGAAAAATAGATTCTTACCTCGAGCACGTTTCACAACGGCATCTAAGCCGGGCTCAAAAATAGGAATATGGTCGGAATTCCAGGCAGCAATACGCTCGGCGTTCATGTCAACCACCGTGACACGAATGTGCGGGCAACGATCTGCGATAACCGACATCGTCGGCCCACCTACATACCCAGCACCAATACAGGTTATATTTTGAATCTTCATTAGATTAGTGTTTTTTGTCATCTACCCAAAGTTCATTGTTCTCTAATTTTACCGAGCAGCCGATGGCGGTCACAAAAATAACCGATGAGGCCCGAGTGGTAATCGTGCGCACCCAAGAGGGCTCACGAACGCCATAACTATAAGAATACCATCCTTCGCCGGTTTTTTCATTACTAGTTTGCCAATCTTCTTTTGATTCAGCCGAGCAAATAATGGATAGCTGCTCGAGGGCTAATTTTGAGCGACCATTCCAACGCAGACTGATTTCGGCATTCGTTTTACCTTTAATTTTGTCGATAATGATAAAGCCTTGCGGAAGTTTTTGGATAGTTCGTTCGCAAGAATAATTAGGATAGCCAGTATGTGCGGCACGAATCTGATTAGGCTTAAGAACCCGGTGGCATTTCGTCCAGGGCAACCAAAGAAACCGACTGAAACGACGCATCGGGTTCTGATTATTAATGGTAACGACATTGTGCTGATTAGCATTAGATCCATCGGCACCAGCTAATTTAGAATTATATGAGAACGTGCCCACATCTTCAGCCACCCATTCGCTACCCCACTTGAGTGAAACATGCAGTTGGTCGGCTTGGCTGGGGCGATGTCTAAACTGCGTAGGATTTCTGAAAAAGAGTGAGCCCAGTTGATTTCGAAATACAGATACTCCCGAAATAGGTTTATCTATAAAATCTTTGTTTGAACAATCAACCGAAGTGGTGGAGATCGGACCACAGAGCAATAGCGCCTCTTCATCCCAGGGACCGGTCGATAAGCGTGAACCAAGAAAAAGTATTTGGGCGGTGTTGATTACCGGACGGAAATCTTCGTGTGAACTTCCAGTGAGTGGAAACAAACAGGCTCCATCATCAGCACCATAACGGGGCACATTTCCTTCGTCATCCAATAAATCGCTTAAGAATTTCGTCGCCGCGCGAATTTTCTTGAGGGTAACTTCGGGAAATGTTTGGTGCTCGGATCGTAAAACCACTTCCGTCCAAATCATTAAATGTAAAAACAGACGGTGATAATTGGTGGAGTGCTGACTGAATCCGCCATCGGCATTAACCAAGGATTGAATTTGTGGCAGCAAAGTTTCGATTCCCTTGGCCCGCCACTCGCTAGCCTGAATACAATTGGGCCAGAGCACACCCGCGGTAAATAATCCTACTGCTTCGCTGATCCCGTGATTATTAGATTGAGATATAGCGTAAGAAAGATGTCCGTTAATTCTATTCGCCGTAGCTTCGGCTAACTGTGTCGTTAAAACTATTCTTTTATCAGTCGTGGTGGGATGACTACGGAATGCCTGGAGCGCGTAAGCCACTGCCATCAATCTCATCGCTGCTTCCTGACCACACATCCATTGCGGACCTTGATTGGGTGGGTTCTTCTCCATCCAATCCTCGAATAATTTCCAAAAGGTTTCGGGATAGGAATCGCTGCCTTCAATAATCCAAGCGCGGACTAATGGAAAAACCCAACTGAAACGCGAAGCTTCCCAAATGCCCTTAATGTCATCACTTCCCGCATCCGTGATTTTCGACCAGTGAGCGGTCGAATCCAAACGTCGCCCACTTAAAACATTGCGATTCCAATTTAATGGAAAACCGAGATCAAAAAATCGATTGTTAAATATTCTAATTTTTCCTTGAGCCAAACCGCGTGCTTCTGCCACGGGCGAGTGTCCCTGGGCGATGGCATAATTTTCGCACCACGGAGCCAATTCTTCGCGTGAAATTAAAGCGATGGGCAAAGATGGAGTTTTGTTTCTCCATAATTCCGCCGAGCGAGCAAAAGAAGCAGGCTGTAGACTTGCCCAAGATTGCTTGGGCATTCTTTTTTCTAGCAAGCCGAGTTTGTTTTCGACTTTAAACCAGACGCGTTGAGCCAGCCAACTAGGCCCAAGATTTTTGATTAAAGAAAAATACATTAATAAACTAAACTTTTATCATACCGCGGGTATCGATAAGCTTCTTGCCGGCAAGCTGAGCTAAAGTGAGTGAACCAAAGGCTTGGTGGTCGACGAGCAATACAATCACTTGAGCACGCTTCAGTGCTGAAGTTAAATCGGTTAATTCAACTTTTCCATCAAGCGAAGCAGGAAGTTTTTCCACGTGGGGTTCTACCGCTAAAACTTTTAATCCTTTTTGAGCCAACTCTGCAGTGATTTCAACGGAGGGTGATTCACGTAAGTCATCAATATTAGCTTTAAACGCTAAGCCCAGACAGGCGACTACGGGTTGAGCGATGCCTTGTGTGGCTTGGATAACCTGAGCAACCACGTGATGCGGTTTAGAGTCGTTTACTTCTCGGGCCGTACGCAATAAGCGCGCTTCTTTCGGTGCAGCATGAACAATAAACCATGGATCGACAGCGATACAATGTCCGCCGACACCAGGACCTGGTTGTAAAATTTTCACACGCGGGTGGCGGTTGGCTAAACGAATTAATTCCCACACATTAATTTTTAAGCGGTCGCAAATCAGTGAAAGTTCGTTGGCGAAAGCAATATTCACATCGCGAAACGCGTTCTCGGTAAGCTTCGCCATTTCGGCGGTACGTGCGTCTGTGATAAATATCTGTGCCGAACAGAAACTTTCATAAAGTTTTTTGGAAATTTCGGAAGCCTCGGGAGTTAAACCACCAGCAATGCGATCATTAGAAACCAATTCTTTGAGCATTTGACCGGGGAGAATACGCTCAGGGCAATGAGCGTAGAGAACGCCGTCTATTTGTCCGCGTTTTAGTTTCTTACATTCATCTTCAATCCACTCTTTAACTTTTTCGGTCGTACCCACGGGGGAGGTAGATTCTAAAATAACAAGATTTCCCGTCGTGACGACTGGAGCAATCGAGCGGGCGGCCGATTCCACATATTTTAAATCAGGCGTGCGTGATCCATCCGCTTGAACATCAAACGGGGTGGGCACCGCGATGATAAAAACGTCAGCGGTGGCGGGTTTAAGTGTGGCTTTTAAATTGCCCGATTGCACAGCGGCGCGGACTAAAATATCCAGGTCGGGTTCTTGAATATGTATTTTTCCTGAATTAATGGTATCCACGACGCGAGGAGATACGTCTACGCCGTTCACCTTATGCCCCTTGGTGGCAAAAATTGAAGCGGTAGGTAAACCGATATAACCTAAACCTAAAACACAGATAGATTTCATGATAGTTTTGAAAAATTATGAACGTGTCATCGCCTGCATGCGTACCGCCCAGCGTGAGACTTCGATGATTTCGTTGAGCGGAATGGGCGAAGGCTGATGGGATTCAACCGCATGAATAAATGCCGCGAGCGCGTTGGCGTGGCCTTTGTCTAATTTTTTGAACAAACCCCTGCCCTTATTAATACCCCAAACTCCCCGACCGCGACATTGCTGCCAATTATTGATTTCTAAGTTCCAGCCCGCACCAGAAACTTGAATCATTTCTTTGGGAACGGTTTTGGGGAGGTCTGTGAGATAATTAATATATCCGGTCGAGCCATCCGTGAATTCGAGTTTATATTTACCACCATCTTGGCCATCGGTAAATCGGTCAACGAGGACAACCTGAGAAATGGGTGCGGAGATGAGAAACCTGAGTAAATCAATAAAGTGACAAGCTTCGCCAACAATTCTTCCGCCACCCTCGGCGGGGTTTAATGTCCAATGATCAGGCGGAAGGCTGCCCGCATTGATATTTATCGTAATGGTTTTCGGTCCCGCTTGTGCGGCGATAATTTTCCGAGCATGCAGCGCTAAGGGTGCAAATCGTCGGTTAAATCCGACCATCAAAATTGCCGAAGATGTTTTCGCACTTTTTTCGATGAGATCAATTTCCTTCTCCGTTAATGCTAGGGGCTTCTCGACCCAAACCGATTGGCTATTCTCTAGAGCTGTTACCGTTTGCATAGCGTGTAAATGATGTCGGGTAGAAATAAAAACTGCTTTTATATTTCTATTTTTAAAAACAGCTTCGGGGTCGGTCGCTACACTAGCCACATTAAATTTTTTAGCAGAAAACAGCGTGGAGGCACCTTGAGCGGACACGAGCACTTCTAATTGGGGCGGCTGGTCTAATGCCATGAGCTCGGGTAAAAGCGTGCGTTGGGTAAAATTTCCCGTCCCTAAAATTCCCACCTTTAATTGCGCATCATTCGTCGTGGGCTTAAGTTGAATTTGACGAATTAAATTCTCGGAGCGCGGACGATAAACCAGTGAAATTCCAAAAATTTGGGGGTCGGTTAAGTGGCTATAAACTTCGGGTGCCTCGTCGATTGACTTCTGGATAGAAATTAAATCATGCACGACCAACTTGCCTTGGGACATTAATTCTAGAACACGCTTAAAATTTTCTTGAGCAGAGAAAGGGTGATTGGCTTGGCGCAGTCCATAGGAGTTCGAAACCTGTAAACTTACCTCATTACGATAAAAATCACCGCGTTTTAAGTTGAGTCCGATTACTCCAATTAAAACTACTTTTCCGTGATGGCGGCAAGACTGGGCCGATTGACTGATAATATCATGAGAGGGCGATGACGCCGTGATTAAAACCCCATCCGCACCCTGTCCCCCCGTCCAAGAAAGTATTGCGACGACTGGGTTAGAATTTTTTTCTGCCTTAAAACAATGCGCACCATGTTTTTGTGCTAGGGCACACTTATCCAGATTTAAATCGATACCGAAAACTTCTGCGCCTTGGGCTTTCAAAATACGAACGGCTAATTGTCCGATTAATCCCAATCCACTAACCACAATGCGGCTGCCAGGCTTTACATCGAGCATTCGAATGCCATTAAGTGCAATAGCAGCTAAAGGTGTGAAAGTAGCATCCGCCGATAAAACATTGTCGGGAATTTTTGCACAGAGGTAAGATTTAACGCTCACCACCTCGGCGTGCGAACCGTTAGAGACCACGCGATCACCCGCTTTAAAGTGTGCATCGCCACCTTGGTCGACCACCTGGCCTACTTGGCAATAGCCTAGCGGGATGGGCTGACTTAATTTACCACGGATGGCTTTAATGGTGGGGATTAATCCGTCGGTCGAAATTTTTGCTAAAACATCTTTAACCCGCTCAGGCTGTTGTCTGATTTTCTGTATCCAGCCGGCCTTACCAAACTCAACCAACATTTTTTCAGTTCCCAGTGAAACCAAAGAATGCGAGGTCTGAATCAATAAAGATCCGGCGGTGGGTCCCGGAGCAGGAACCTCCGTCAACTCGGTGCGTCCGGTGTTTAAATGTTGAAGAATCTGCAACACAACAATTAAGAGCTTTCTTCGAGATTTGAATTAGAGTTCACAGCGCAAAGGGTCATTGCTGCGGTGAAAGCGATAATGAAAAGCAGTGGGGTAAACCAACACAACAGGTCGAGAAACATATGTATTAAAAATAATATACATACACAGAATATCGGCATCACTTCGGGCCGGCCGCGGCGATAAACCCTCCGAGATTTTATAATAAACCATCCAATGCCGATGAGGACGGGTAAAACACCGACGACACCCCACTCGGCAATGATTTGTAACCAATCACAATGAGCATAGATAGCCCTAGTGGATAATTTTTGGTTTTGGTCCTGCAACGAAGGTTGTTGGGCCTGAAAATACGGAGAGACCCAGCGGTAAGAGCCAGCACCCCATCCGTACCAAACTTTACCGTCGAGTCCACCCACGCGAATCATTTGGGCGGTCGCGCTACGCAGCGCCACTCTTTCATCCACCGAGGAACTAGAAGTCTGTTTTAGTTTTTGTTTAATCCGATACTCCAACTGGTCGTACTTATACGTATAAGCTAAGCCCCCTAACATAATCACAAAGATTATAATATTTAAAAAATTAACGCCTAAACTCTTCCCGCCCTTCAAGGGCAACCCTAGGAAATAAGCAATCGGGGTGACGAATAATAAAAGCGTTAAGCTGATTAAAATTCCGCCCACACTAAAGGTTAAGAAAACGCCGAAGAATAATAAGAGGGCGATAAAGAGAGAAATTAAGTGAGGGCCACCTAATCGATCACTGTCTTTTTTTCGTCGGAAGTGCCAAAAGGTTAAAGCGAGGGCGATGGCTGCATTAAAATAGAAATAAGTGCAGGCATGAGTGCGATTAATAAAGGGTCCAAACGTGCGCGCATTACTTGGGATGGGATAACCCAAGATTGTGCCTTCAGTGAGTTGGTGGGTGTAGCCATAACCCGCTAATATACAGGCCGTGATAATAGTGACCCAGGCGAGGGCGATATAGGCACGTCGATGAACGAGACCAATATGCAGGGCACAGAAAAACATCCAAGGCCCGGCAAAAGTTAATAAAACACGCCAAGCATTCATGCCGCCCGGATCGCGCTCATCAGAAAGAAATGGAGCCTGCAATCCAGTGGGCAGCCAGGTGATGTAGGGCTCTTTAAAAATTCTCCAAAATAAATCTCTCTCTGTGACGCTACCCCAGGTGTTCAGACCTTGAATCGCAAAGTAAGCAAAGAGCGCCAAGCCCATCCAGAAAGGGACTAATCTTATTAAGTTATTTAAATTTTCCGAGGCGGGGCGCGATTTAACATCGTCGTATAGTAAGCCTACGCCCAAAAGTTGCGCAAATAAAGCAGCCAATGGAAAAGCTGTGTAATTTAAAATTTCGTTAGCCCCAGAAATTACTCCGCGGATATTTAAAACAAGCATGACCACTAAGAGTGTTGCCCAAATTCCCGCACAGATGGTTTGTGCTCGAAAATTACCTACGGCAATAATCAAGGCGCCGAATGATAATCCCAGGGTGAGCATGGTTGCCCACCAAACAGCACCACCCCACGCCCAAGGCATGATGACCAATAAGGTAGCCGCGACGGCAAACAACGCCAACTCTCGGGGAGTTAACGAAGGCCTGCGCGTTTTTATATTTTTATAAAAAACGTGCTTAGAATAAAGAAGGTCCTCAGCCATTAATTATACAAGTCCAGCTTGGTAGATATCGTGAATACGCAGTAAACCTAAACACTTTTGGTTTTCTGAGTGAGTGACCGGCAAAACAGAAATTTGTGAAGGGCGATCTTCCATCACGCGCGCCGCCTCAACGAGGGAAACCTGCGGATGGGTTCGAATCGGATTTTTAGTCATCACGTCGACAACCTTGGCAGTATTTAAATCGATACCTTTACTTAATGCACGACGCAGA
The DNA here is from genome assembly GCA_040398065.1 of Opitutales bacterium. Lineage (GTDB taxonomy): Bacteria > Verrucomicrobiota > Verrucomicrobiia > Opitutales > UBA953 > UBA953. The sequence continues at coordinate 27,515 of JBBAUU010000002.1, forward strand.
TCTCCATCAGTAATAAGTCCCATCAAAATTCCTTCAGCATTTAAAATACAAGCGGCACCATTGGGGAAAGTGGTCATCGCGATAACCGCCTCACGCAAGGAGGCAGAGATATCAACCCGGGCACAACGGTCGATGGATTGAAAAACTTCGCCAACGGTCAATGAAAGGTTGCGACCCAATTGGCCTGCAGGATGAAATCTTGCGAAATCAGAAGCGCCAAAGCCCCGCTGAGTAATTAAGGCAGCCGCTAAGGCGTCACCTAAGGCTAAAGTTAAGAGCGTGCTCGTTGTTGGAACGAGTCCCAGCGGATCCGCTTCGGGTCGCGCACCAATATCTAAAACGTAATCCGCTTGTGTCGCTAAGGGTGACTGCGTGTTACCTACTAAGGCGATTAAAGGAGATTTAAAAGAACGCAACACGGGTAAAAGTCGAACCAGCTCGGCTGTCGCACCTGAACGAGAAATTAAAATAACAGGGTCGCCTGATTGTAAAATTCCCAAATCTCCGTGCACAGCATCCGCAGCGTGTAAAAATATGGCGGGCGTGCCTGTACTGCAAAGGGTAGCGGCGATTTTTTGGGCGATGAGACCCGATTTACCAACCCCAATTAAAACAACTTTGCCGGAATGTTTAGCAATTAAATCAACCACTTTAGTGAACGACCCATCAAGACGTTGGGAAAGTTCGGTCAAGGCTTCGGCTTCGGCTTTCAATAACGACTGAGCAGACTGGAGTGGTGTAGTCATAAATTATTTTAAAAGTTTTCGAGCAGCGGCCAAATATTCCGCGGTATCAATCGCTACGGGATGGTAATGGGTTTCGATGGTTTGAAATTTAAAACCGTGGGCTAAAAATCTTAATTGCTCTAAAGATTCAACCGACTCCAGGGCGGTCGCAGATAATTTGGGATAGCGGGCTAAAGCGTCTCGATTGTATCCATAAACTCCAATGTGCGACCAATAGGAATAATCATTTAGCCAATCTTGAATTTCTTTACCGCGAAAAAATGGAATAGGGCTACGAGAAAAATAAAGAGCTTCGCCATTTTCTGCCCGTACTACTTTGACCACACTGGGGGACTGTAGGCGTTCAACATCAGTAATTTTAGAAACAGCGGTGACCAAAGAACACTGGGTCTTATTCCAACACGTAATTAAGTCGTCGAGCAGCGAGGGCTCTATAAACGGTTCATCACCTTGAATATTAATAAAGAAATCCCCAGGTAGCTGATCTAAGACACTTGAAATTCTGGCCGTGCCTGATGGGCAGTCGGGCGATGTCATCATAACCTCCGCGCCGAATTTTCGCGCGACTTCGGCCACCTCTTCGGCATCAGTAACAATCACCACGCGTTCCGCTTGTTTTACTTGTTTGGCTCTTTCCCAAACATGTTGCACCACTGGCTTGCCGCCTAAATCCAATAGAACCTTACGCGGTAATCGAGTAGAGGCAAGACGAGCTGGAATACAAAGCGTGATCATTTATTTTCTCAGGGTGGATTCATTCCAGAGATACCACTGATAAACTTCTTGAATCCCTTGCTTTAAGGAAATTTTTGGGTTCCAGCCCAGCGCTTGGATTCTGGAACTATCCATAATTTTCCGCGGCGTACCATCGGGCTTGGATTTATCAAATTCAAGTTTTCCGTAATAACCCACGACGTTAGCAATCGTTTCGGCGAGAGCTTGAATGGTGACCTCTTGCCCAGAACCCATGTTGATGGTGCCGGGCTCGGAATATTTATCCATTAAAAGTAGGCAGGCTTGAGCCAGGTCGTCGACGTGTAAAAACTCCCGTAGAGGTAGACCCGTACCCCATAATTTCACAGACGCATCACCGCGTAATTTTGCTTCATTCATTTTGCGAACGATGGCGGGAAGAACGTGGGAGTTTTCTAAACTGAAATTATCGCCGGGACCGTAAAGATTGCACGGCATCGCACTAATAAAATCACATCCATATTGTTGGCGAGCGAAGGTGCAGAGTTTGATGCCAGCGATTTTCGCGAGAGCATAAGCTTCATTGGTAACTTCCAGTGGACCGGTTAAAAGTGAATCCTCTTTGATGGGCTGCGGGGCTAACTTTGGGTAAATACAACTCGATCCCAGGAATAATAATTTTTTAACTTTTGTTTGTCGCGCCGCTTCAATCACGTTGGTCGACATAATTAAATTGTCGTAGATAAAATCGTAGGGGGCGGTGGAGTTATAATGAATTCCCCCAACTCGGGCGGCGGCCGTAATAACGTAAACTGGTTTTTCCTGAGCAAAGAATTCTCTAACGGCGGTGCCATCACGCAAATCCAACTCTTCCGACGTCCGCCCAATAATTTGGGTATGCCCAGCTTTTTTTAAGGCACGTACAATGGCCGACCCAACCATGCCACGGTGTCCAGCTACATATATTTTTTCCTGCAAATCCATTTAGCGGTGTTTGTGTGACAGTGTCTTGATGTCGCTATCCACCATCCGATGCACTAATTGTTCAAAGGATGTTTGTTGTGGATTCCATTTAAGTTCGCGAATGGCTTTAGTGGGGTCGCCCAATAATTGATCCACTTCGGTGGGGCGGAAATATTTAGGATCCACGGCGACCAAGGTGCGATTAGTTTTCTTATCGATGCCTTTTTCGTTCACGCCGGTGCCCTTCCACTCCAACTCAATTCCGGAACGCTTAAAGGCGAGATTACAAAACTCTCGCACCGTGTACATCTTGCCCGTCGCGATCACGAAATCATCGGGTTGGTGGTGTTGTAAAATCATCCACATGCATTGAACGAAGTCCGGAGCGTAACCCCAGTCGCGTTGAGCGGAGAGATTTCCTAAATAGAGGCAATCTTGACGGCCTAAAACAATGTTAGCGACGGCGAGACTGATTTTACGTGTCACGAAAGTTTCGCCGCGACGTTCAGATTCGTGATTAAATAAAATACCGTTGCTCGCAAACATACCATAAGCCTCGCGGTAATTTCGGGTAATCCAGTAAGCGTAGATTTTTGCAACGCCATAAGGGCTACGTGGATAGAACGGGGTGGTTTCCGACTGTGGAACTTCAGTAACTTTGCCGTAAAGTTCGGAGGTAGAAGCCTGATAAATTTTTACTTTTTTCTCTAACTTTAAAATTCTAATCGCTTCTAATAATCGCAAGGTGCCGACGCCGTCTGTGTCGGCGGTGTATTCGGGAACTTCGAACGAAACCTCCACGTGGGACATGGCGCCCAAATTATAAATTTCGTCGGGCTGCACTTCACCGATGATTCGGACTAAATTAGTGCTGTCGGTTAAATCACCATAATGCAGGGTAATTTTTTTGACGTGAATATCGCGAACCAGGTCCTCCATGTAGAGGTGTTCAATGCGCTCAGTATTGAAACTCGACGAACGACGAATAACGCCGTGAACTTCATACCCCTTGGAGAGTAGTAATTCTGCTAAATAAGAACCGTCTTGTCCGGTGATGCCAGTGATGAGTGCGCGTTTTTTCATTGGTTTTAAATTTTATTTTTCGCCTGAGCGATGATGCGTGAACTGCTGTCGATTTTTGCACCTAAGCCATCGATTAAGTGGGCGCCGTATTTTTGGAGCACGGTCATTTCCGGAATATTCCCGGCGTTACGATCGCCACCCTTACAGAAGACCACGTCGTGGCCTTGGGCTTTTGCTTCTTTGATTAAAACTTCCAATGTCGCACACACGGAGCCATCTTGATCAATGGCTAAGATGGCACGGTCGACCACACGGAGTGCAGTCGTCACGGCCAGGCGAGTATCTTGGTCGATAAAGGCTTTACCTTTTTTCAAGGCGGCTTGGACGTCGTTGTTAACAATCACCCAAAGTTTATCGCCCTGCTCTTTTGATAAATTAAGTAATTCTAAATGCCCACGGTGCATGGGATCAAAATATCCGCTGGTGATTGCTATTTTCATAAGATGTTTTTTAGAAAGGCTTACAGGCTACCGCTCGTGCCGGGGGGTAGACCGGAACGTGAAGTATTATAATTTTACTAACAAAATCAGCCTTAATTACGCCTCGGGGGGAGGGAGTAAAAAGGTGGAGAGTTCGAGTGCTCGACTATTCCAGCGCTGTAAGCGCGTGAGCCGATCAATGACCTCTGCCGAGAAATTTTGGTCTGACGCCTCATCCACTAATTTTTGGAGTAGTGGTTTCGACTCCTCTAAACTGGGAAGAACCTGGTTGCGCAATAAACCCACCAGCGAAGCTGCTAAAGAGGGCGAAGGCTGCCAGCGCTCCCGACGACTTCCTTTAACCTTAATGGACTCTACCATTCCATTGCCCTTAAGAAACCTAAGTCCTTGACTGACAGAGCCTTTACTCATTGCCAGGCGACCTTGAATGACATCAAATTCGAGGGCTTCAGGTGAGCTATATAAAAGAGCATAGATCTCCGCGACCGACCTTTGAACGCCCAAAATCGCGGCCATCTTTACAAAAAACTTTATCAACTCCTTTTCTTGAGCTGAAAGCGGCGCAAAATGAGGCTTTTTCATGGGGGTTTTGGACGTTTTTATTGATAGTGTTATCATTATTTACGTCCCAATAAGGAAGATTTCGAGTTTTCATTTAAAATTGAACTTAGGCAATGGCTAAATTCTCCTTTTCAGAATTTATCTCTATAAAAAGGCCCATTTCGGGCTATTTTATTAAATTATCCACCTTGGCGCCCCCTTGGGGATTCGAACCCCAGTTACCTCAATGAAAACGAGGTGTCCT
>JBBAUU010000003.1:0-25387 GCA_040398065.1 Opitutales bacterium
GATGTCCTGGGCAACGACGCTCCATTTGACTGCTGTCGAGCTTTGAACCGTAGGCGAAGTAGTACCGACTCATAGTAAAGGAGAGTTATACTAGTTTGCTATTCACTGGCTTGGCAAGGAAGGGAACTAATATTTCACCGAAAACGATAAATAAAATGAACGCGGTTGAGCGGGAAACCCTAGGCTGGCAGGTGCTGCCGTTTCATTAAAGAGATTCTCGATGTGTAGCGATAATTCTTGGCTATTTTTATAACGATAAACCAACCAGGTGCGCCAGTAAGTACCGTTCGGTGATTTGACGACGGCGTAAGTGCTGGGGTCGTAATCAATTCTATTAGCAAGATGATTAACCGAGAGACCGTAGGTCCATGCAGCCGTCGGATTCATTTCAGCACCGAGCGTAAAAATGAGGTCGGGCCGACGGATCAGACTATCGTTAGTGGCAAAATCTTTAGTGTTTAAATATGTCCCGGTGCCAAAGAGTTTCAGGGTACTTGTGATTTGTGACTGTACTCCGAATTCTACACCGCGAGTGCGAGCCTCATTAATATTATAAGCAGGATAAGGGTAAACGTAATCAAAGCTGATTAAGTCGGTTAAATGATTTTCAAATATTACGAGGGTCCAACTCAGATCTTTTCCATTCTCATAACGTAGTCCCAACTCTTTTCCATAATTGGTTTCAGGACGTAAGGCCGCACCGCCGACTGTTCCGCCGGCGAGGTCATTGGCGGTGGGTGTGTGATAAGCCGTTGCGAGTTTCGCATGGGCACTTAATTCCTTATTTAATTGGTGTCGGTAGTTGATGTCCCAAGAAAAATGTTTTTGGAAATCAGAAAAAGTATCTTCACGCAGGGTGATTTTTAATTGATTGTCCTTGTTGATTTTCCAATCTGCCCGAGTCCACAAACCGAGCGACTCCATGGTATCCACCCATGTTTTCGGAGTACTCTCAACTTGGGTGAAGCGATTATTTTCATAACTGACTCCGAGACCTAAGTTTAACTGTGAATCCACTTTTTGATCTACGTAGGCGGTGAGTTCGTCGCGTTTAACTTTATAACTGTAATCCGTCGCAAAGGTATAGCTCTTGGTCGAGGTTTCATTGTGCGACCAAAATACGGCCGCTTGCGTGGACTCGTCGCGGAAAAATATTCCGGGCGAGATTAGCCAACCGTGATCGTTCTGCCAATCGTTGGGAGTAGGGGCGACATCCGTTCCCGATAGTCGGGCGCGACTGCTGTCCGCGGAGCCAAGAATATCGAAATTAATTTTATCAGAAATTTTCCAGACCGATTTAAATAATAAGTTAGAAGCGTCTCGAGAGCTATTATCTCTCCATCCATCACTGTGCGAGGTCGTGAATGTTACGGTATTACCTTGGGTCGCTGGCTCAGTACCTTGAGCATTATTATTAGTGGCGGAGATGCCCAGTGATGCATAACCATAGGAGCCGATTTCTAAAGTTGAATGAATGTTGCTGGATTCTGTAAGCGGTTGGGGCAGTCGGCAATCGATGACGCCACCGAGTGCGTTGGCGCCGTAGAGTGACGATGATGGTCCGCGCAGGATTTCTACCGAGGAGAGTCCGTAGGTCCGGTATCGACCAATTTCATAATTTCCAGAGAACCCTTCTGAGAGTCGTCGTCCATCGAGCAGAAATGCGGTATGAGCTGAATTGGTGCCGCGGAAGAAAACAGACGTTGAAGATCCAATGCCGGATTGTTCGCTGGCGTAAACACCTGGGGTGGCGGATAGCACATTAGAGAGTGTGCCAAACTGTGAGAGGGAACTGTCTTGCGGACTGAATTTGGTGACTGAGGGTGAGGCTTCGCTCAGCAAGGTTGGGCGGCGGGTCTCGACCACGATAGTCTCAGGCAGTTCCACCACCTCCTGTTTGGTTTCGTAGACTTGTATCTGTAATTCGGCCGGGGGTGGGCTGGCTTGCGCTAAGAATATGGCTAAAACGGTAATCATGCATCGGTAGACTTTATATTATGCTTATAAAATCAAACTAAAAGGGCTGGATGAAATACTATAATCTGTCATATCACCTACATGACTTCGAAAACTACCAAACATCCAGACGACGGATCTGTGAAGCAGTTTTCTGTTTTCGTAGAAAATAAAGTAGGTCGTTTGAATGAGTTGGTGGAATCTTTCGGCAAAGCGGACATTCATATCATGGCGCTTTGTTTGGTCGATACCACGGACTCAACCATCATCAGAATCATTGTCGATTATCCGGAAAAAGCCGAAGAGGTTTTAATTGAGCACCGTTTTGCTTACGAAGCCGTTCCCGTTGTCGCGATTGAATTGCAATCCGAGTCGCAATTAAAAGATGTAACGAGTTTCTTACTGAGTGCGGAAATTAATATTTATTACGTCTATCCATTTTTATTCCGACCCAATGGGCGTTATGGTTTAGTATTACGCACCGAGGCCCAAGATTTAGCTGCATCCGTTTTACAAACTCACGGCATCCGCGTGATTGGCCGTGGTGATGTTGCGAGATAGTATAAGTTCAGGGGACACGGGGATACGGGGACAAGGGGAGAGGCAGGGACGCGACACAGTTGCGCACCTACCAAACCCTTTCATTAAACTATACATCTGTAGGAAAGCCAAGACGGTGCCTTATGTGCCTTTCCTTCAAATTGTTGTAAGTTATCAGATGAATAATTTAAAATATAATTCAACACATTTGGGGTTGTAACTTGACCTCATCCACGGGTCGATTTACGAATGAATTCCGTTCAGTTGTGAGCGGACCTGGAGAGGTGGCTGAGTGGCCGAAAGCGCCCGTTTGCTAAATGGGTGTACCCCAAAAGGGTACCGTGAGTTCGAATCTCATCCTCTCCGCCACTTTTATCAAGTTCAGGGGACACGTGGGCAAGGTGACATGGGGACAAGGGGGAGATACCGCGAGATGAGATGAGAACTCGTTCGGTGAGCCCTTTATGGGCGAACAGACAATGCGAAGCATTGGGGCGGAGCCCTGAAGCGAAGCGCAATCAATCTCATCCTCTCCGCCACTTTAATAAAGTTTAGGGGACACGTGGGCAAGGTGACACGGGGACAAGGGGCGAAAATCCAAATACGCCGAGCCGCTACCAAATCCAATCCAGGGGACAAGGGGACATGAGAGGCTCGACATTAAAACACCTAACATCTAAGTATCGGATGTGAATTTATCTAAGCCGAGCCTGAAGCAATGGATTTTGATAGTAGTTGCTGTATATCTCGGAGTAACCGTCTTTATTAATTTTTCACGAAAGAAAACGGAGGAACCGGTCAAGAACATCAGTTCTAGTAATCAAGTAAGTGTGACAGATAAAAAGTCCACGGACCAAGAAAACACAGAGAAGTTGAAGCAACTTAAGGTTCTTGAATCGAAACTGAGTGAGTCAAAAAAACGACAAGCCGAAGCTTTGCGTTTACGTGAGGTCATTGAAGCACAGCTTAAATTACGAATCGACTTATTAAAAACGAGTGAAAGTCGTATCGATCACTTAAAACAATTACTCAAGGAGGGTGCGCTCAATGAGCAGGATTTAGAACTAGCCAGAGCACAGCTGAAAACGCAGGAAACTTTGATAGAAAAAACGCGAAGCGACGGTGTGAAAGTAAATAAGTTTTTGGAAGGCCATGCCAAAAAAGTGGCCCAGGCGGAATCTGATTTGAATGATTTTAAAAATCAGATGAACCAAGACCCCAAAAACTAAATTTAGATTATTTGGTTTTGAGCGAGGCCATATCGATCACGAAGCGATACTTAACATCCTGCTTGAGCATGCGTTCCCAGGCTTCGTTGATTTTCTGAATAGGGATGAGCTCAATCTCGGAAACGATTTTCTTTTCGGCACAGAAGTTGAGCATCTCTTGGGTTTCGGCGATACCTCCGATACATGAGCCGGCCAAGTTTTTGCGTGGTAAAATTAAACTAAAAGCGGAAATAGATAAGGGCTTTTCCGGCACTCCCACCAGCGTCAAGGTGCCATCAAGTTTAATCAAATTCATATAGGTATTGATGTCATGGAGCGCGGAGACGCAGTCTAAAATAAAGTCAAAGCTGGAGACATGTTTAGCCATCGCTGCAGGATCGGTCGACAAAACAACTTCGTGGGCGCCTAGGCGTAATCCATCGGCTACTTTATTGGCAGAGGTAGTAAAGAGCACGACATGCGCACCGAAAGCGCGTGCAAATTTAACACCCATGTGTCCCAGTCCGCCCAAGCCGACAATTCCTACTTTTTTACCGGCCGATACTTTCCAATGTTTGAGCGGCGAATACGTGGTGATACCAGCGCAGAGGAGTGGGGCGGTGGCTGCTAAATCAAGACCCGCCGGAACTTTTAAGGCGAATGATTCATCGACCACGATGTGTGATGAGTAGCCGCCAAAAGTATGTCCGCCTAAATGTTTATCGGGACTGTTGTATGTAAAGGTCGCATAACTTGTACAGTACTGTTCGAGTCCGGCTTGGCAGTGACTACAGCTGCGACAGGAATCAACCATGCAACCGACGGCACTGGTGTCTCCCACTTTAAATTTGGTAACCTTAAGTCCAACTTTGGTGACGCGACCGACGATTTCATGTCCAGGAACGCACGGATAGTTGGTGCCAGGCCATTCGCTGCGTGCTTGGTGGATGTCGGAGTGACAAACGCCGCAGTAGAGAATTTCCATTTCAACATCGGTCGGACCTGCTTCACGTCGGTTGATAGTTAAGGGCGCTAAAGGATTTTTTGCTTCAGTGTTACCAAATGCTTTAACGGAGAAAGAGTTCATAGTGTCCGTAATGATACGGCACTATGAAAAAACCTCAAGTCCAGGTACTAGTTTACTCGGGTGAGTAGACTTGCCATTCCGCAACGCCCGGAGGCCCTAGTTCACGTTTCAGGTGTAAGCGGATTTTTTGTACCTTAATTTCTGGGAATTTGAACAGTTGTCCGTGTCCGTTGCTTTGAGCGGTCAGCAGTTGAGTCCAACCTTTGTCGGTCTCAATCTCTACTCGGATATCTTGTTTGTAGCGTGGCCAGCGATCGGGCTCATCGACGGCGAGGGCATGAACGGGAGTTGGTTTACCTAAATCGTATTCGAGGTAGACATTTTTATCATTCGGACCGGCTTCCCAATATTGGGTAGCATCACCATCTTGTGCTGCAGCTAAGGGATTTTTCGGCGACTCACTCGTGGCTGTAAGTTTTTTATTCATTGAAGCAATGGGCACGACGACGGGTTCTTCGGCTACTTCCAATTTAATTACAGAAGCGCTCTTACTGGGTGCTTGTTTGGGCAGCTGAATGATTGTGCCAACTTCACTTTGTGAAAATTTGAGTTCGTTGCTGGGGTCGGTGAGCAATGTTGTTTTCTTTATTTTACTTAGCAGCGGTAAGCGCAATTCTCCGTTTTTAGGCCAATCGAATACGTGCAGATAAACGATTTGATTTTTTCGAGTTGCCGCGCCCCAGGAGAGGAAGGGGAAGGGTCCCGCTGTCGTACCGTAAATCGATTCGCCGTTTTCTTTGAGCCACTGTCCGACATCCATGAGTCGCTTAACGCTTTCTTCAGGAATTTCTCCTTCTGCGGTGGGCCCAACATTAAGCAGGAAGTTACCACCTTTTGCGCAGATACCGATGAGTTTCTGAATGAGCTCGGTTGATGACTTCCAGTTTTGATCGGCTGCATTGTAGCCCCAATGTTTATTGAGTGTCATGCAGGTTTCCCAATCACCCTTTAAGCCGGTCGATGGTACGAATTGTTCCGCGATATGGTAATCGCCAAAACCGCCACCGAGTCGGGTATTACTAACAATATTCGGACTCATTTCTTTTATTAATTTTGCAATCGGTTCAGCCCTGGGCTTGTACATGTGAATAGGCGTATCCCACCACAGAACATCGATAGGGAATTGAGTTAGAATTTCACGGATCTGGGGTATGGCGGTTGTTTCGAGATAAGAATCAAAAGTACCTCTTTGTGATTCATCCCAACCATCTCCTTCTTTAAATGCTTTAATCGCGCCGCCACGATTATTCCAGTCTTGAGCGTGTGAATAGTAGAAGCCGATTTTCATATCTTGATCGTGGGCTGCTTTAACCAGTGGACCTAAAAGATCTTTGCCGTAGGCGGCGGCATCGACGACGTTCCACTTACTGGCCTTGGAAGGGAAGAGGGCAAAGCCATCGTGGTGTTTAGAAGTGATCACCATGTAACGCATGCCTGCATCTTTCGCGATTTTTACCCATTGCTCGGGATTGTATTTAACCGGATTAAATTTTTTAGCGTAGCCTTTGTATTCAGCGGGCGACATTTTGGTATTCCACATGATCCATTCTCCGTAGTGATCTTGATCGCCATATTTGCCTGCTGGTACGGCATAAACTCCCCAATGGATAAACAAACCAAACTTCGCTTCGCGCCACCAAGCCATCCGGGCATCGCGTTGTTCCCGTGTCTCCGCTACGACTGAATTAGCTGAACTCATTTCAACGGTCACGCCTTCATCAGCGGCGGATGAGGTTTTAGCTTCTGTTGGTACGGCAAAAAATAAACCAAGAATCATTATCCAGAATGTCTTATTCATAGGGAGTTGGGGGTACGGATAATTAAATTAGTTAAGCGATGATGTCACTCACTTTGATTTTAATGACTTAATTTGAGTTTAGTTAATCTAAATCGGGTTTTCCAGTGAATCGGAAGACCTTGTTTTGACAGGTTATGAAATTAAGCGATGATTGCTGAATGAAGTCTAATCATCCTGTTGTTTTAGTTACTGGTGGTGCTTCGGGTATAGGGCGTGCGGTGGTCTTGGCATTTGCTCGCGCTGGCTATGCAGTCGGATTTACAGATATAAAATCCGATAAAGCAGAGTTGATTTTGAAAGAGATTAAAGATTTAGGCAGCGAAGGTGTATTTATTTTAGCGGATCACTCTAAGGAGTCGGATAACCAAAGAGTTATTGATGAAGTCATCAAGAAGTGGGGTCGACTGGATGCCGCTGTTAATAATGCGGGCACCGAAGGTCAGCCTGGGCTGTTGATTGAAAATCAAACGGCAGAAAATTTTAAAAATACTTTTAGTATCAATGTCGAAGGTGTCCTCTGGGGAATGAAATATCAAATTCCCGCTCTCCAAAAATCAGGCGGTGGTGCGATTGTTAATTTGAGTTCGGTGGCTGGGCATGTCGGTATCGCTGGCATGGCAGCTTATGTGGCGAGTAAACATGCCGTGGAGGGATTGACCAAAGTCGCCGCCCTTGAAAACGCGCAAAAAAATATTCGGGTGAATGCAGTCGCTCCCGGCGCTATTCAGACTGATATGATTGATCGATTTGTAGGGAAGGGCGCTACGGCTGAACGTCAGGATCTCGTTGCCCAGCATCCCATGGGTCGACTGGGTCAGGCGGATGAGGTGGCCCAAACTATACTCTTTTTATGTTCCGAATGCTCAAGTTTCGTCACTGGACAAAGTTTGCCGGTCGACGGAGGGTGGACCGTATCGTGAATGAGGCCGATTTAAGGCTAAATTCCGCGATGATTGAGTGGTCGGTTAAATTTTTTGTAAATAGGGGTTTCCACTTGTTTTAGAGAAAAATATTTTTTTATAAATTTTGTATGAAATTCAGTCCTCTCCTCCTATTAACCGCGGCTGCTGCCCTCGTGCCAGCATCCTCTCAAGCGGCAACGCAGATTCAGTATGCGACGAATGTAGATCTCGCACGTGCTGACGATACAATCTACTCTCTTTTCAACAAATTTAATTCTGCTTTGGGTACTCTAAATAGCGTCACGTTCTCCGTCGATGCTATCAACGTGAGTGGTACAATTGTCTTAACTCAGGGTACCGGCAATGGACTCTCACTTACTAATTTTCACACAGACGTAGACCTCTATGCAGGCACAGTGGGTGCTGGTTACAATGGTTTATCAGGTGGTACAACGGCAATCGTAGACGCTGTTAATCTCACAGTCGCTGACCAAACTATGCCTTTTGCTATCACCAGAAATACGACAACTACCTTCTCGTTCAATAATCAGAACGTCCTGACTATTCCTCGTACGTTCGATGTATCATCAGGAAACTTTACAGGCACAGGTTCTGCACCATCATTTGCACTCTATTATGACGTTTCATTTTTAGGTACCACCAATGGTAATTCGTCATTTAACTGGAACGGCCTCTCTTCCAAAGCGAATCTATCTTTAACTTACGATTATAATGCTATTCCTGAGCCTTCTACCTATGGTATTGGCTTAGGTATCTTGGCACTTGCTGCCGTTGCTGTTCGTCGTCGTAAAGTTAAAGCGTAAGTTTCTTAAGTTATACGATCTCAAAACCCCTTCAGCTTGAAGGGGTTTTTTGTGTCTAGTGAAAATCAGATTAGCTTCAATTTTTACTAGGGTATCAAAATAATTGGGCCGTTGATCGCGCCGAGTAACTCAGTGCGTATGAGTTATTTTCGATTCTTATCTCCGTCGTCCATCGTTGCCATCGCTACAATCGTTTATCCCCAAACCGGATCGGCGGTGACGCTCTCGACAGCTATACAAACAGTCGTCTTAAGCCCCGTCCTTGATAATGAGTTCAACTACGGGAGTTTTCTGAAATTTAATACCACGCTTGGCACATTAAAAAATGTCACCTTAAAGGTTAACTCTTTAGCGGTCGGCGGCAGTTTTACTTTTAGTCAAGGTTCCGGGGGCACATCCACCCTCTACGCATTTTACACCGATACGGTTTTTCTCGCTGGATTGAATAATAGTAACACCGCCAACAATGGGCTGACGGTGGATTATGATATGTTCCCTTCTGGTGTGGGTCTCACAGTCGTTAATCAAACGATGCCTAAGACAATTATTCGAAGAAATTCAGTGACGTTCAATTTCAATTCAAGCCAGAATCTGCTACTGGCACCTAAAGTCGTCCTTAATTTATCAGCACAGGAAGATCTTAATTATTATATGGGGAATGGAATCTCCTTCGCCCCGGCATTCACATCCATCACTCAGTTTATGATTTCCGGAAGTTTGGGCGGGAACCCGATCCGAGATTACAGTAAATTAACAACTTCCATGGATCTTTCTTTATACTACGACTATATTCCAGCCGCTATACCTGAGCCCAGTTATTTTGGACTGGGCCTAAGTCTGGCGACAGTCGGACTATGCCTTGGCCGACGGTATGCTAAGCGCAAAGATCGGCCCCCAGCCGTTTAGATACTTATTGGGCCGGCGTGTTAAGCAGGTAAGGCTGAGCCGTCTCATTCACTTGTATGTCGCCACCCTTGTTATTCTTCACCAAGGATTGGCTGAAGTAATTGTTTAGACTGTTTCTGTTGCCCGTGCCGATGCCGTAATCGGTATTACGTGAGCATTCATTATTAAAATAGAAGTTGGAGGCTGATAGTTTCTTGGCGTCTCTGCCACCGCAACTCAGCCCACGACGGTTCCCATTACAAACATTGGCCACGACCGCATTGTCGGTCGTATTGCCATTAACTTCTTCGTTCCAGACGTGGACGCCAGAATTGAGATTCTCATTCAACTCATTGCCGAAAACGATATTATTGTGAGAAGCTTCTTCAATGAAGACACCGTGCCGTTTATTTTTAACCGAAGTATTGAAGACGCAGATATTGAAATGAGCACCCGCATCTAAATCAATCCCGTCTTTACCACTGGTTTCCAGATAGTTCTCAACCGCGAAAACGGGACCACTCACATGAGGCCAAAGGGCGCGTCCGTTGTTATTGGCGAAATTACATTTAGATACAATGAGCCTGGATTTGCTATTTCTATATTTGGTATAAAGACCATCACGGGCCCCATTATTCATAGTCACATCTTCAACCACGCCGTGATCGGATTTTCCTGATGAAGAGCGGATACAGAAAAAAGTCTTATGCTTGGCGTCGAGTTTGCCACCCGAGACTGCTCCATAGCCTTCTTTAGGGAATTCAATCAACTGAGTGGGTTTTTCACCTCTTACCCAGGGTGGACTGACGGGACTATCGGTGTCTGCGATGATAGTGCCGTCGAGAATGATACAGCTATTTGTAGGCATACTTAGTCCTTCTGGCGTGCGTGCCGCAAAGTTACCCTTCAGGTGAATCACGATGAAGTCTTGGGGGTGTTGCGCGCGTGCTTCATCGGCTTGCTTCTGGGCTGAACTTAAGTCGGGCCATTTTTGGGTATCCGCACCCTTGTCGCCTTTGATCTCTAAATCAAATCGTCCCATACCAGGCAGAATCTTGCTGTCTTTATGAGGATTTTTCGAAGTGGGTGGATTGAAGACAATGAGTGTAGGCTCGTTGCTGGTTTTCAGATTAGGATTCTTGTAGATAAAATGATTGGCAGGGGCGTTAGCCGCTGTGGAAATCTTACCGGTCGTAGTGTTATCAAAGAGGGTGTGTTTTTCGCCTTCTAACTTAATGAGGACTTCATTGCCCTGATTTTTATTTTGCGAAATGAAGGCTAATTTACTTTCTGCCGTGGTCTCCACAGCAGTCAGACAGTTAAGAAACGTGTTGCGTACAAAAGCCGCATTTTCTCCGCCAAACTGGAAGGCCTTCACTACATTATTAAAGCTGTTACCTGCCAAGGTGGCATTGGGTGAATTAACCGTGATTCCCGTGCCCTTAATGTCTTTAAACGAATTATCGATTGCCACAAAACCATTGATTTTATTAGCGATTATGGCGTTTTCAATTTTCAGGAATTCACAGCGGGTGACGGCACAAGCTTGATGGATCAGGGTGGCTTCTTCACTTTCGATTTTAACGCCCACGGACAGATTTTCGAAATGCAGCTGGTCGATGTTCACACGTGAACTTTTGCTGATGATGATGCCGGTAGCCACTTTTCCGTTTCCTTTTAAGACGCCACCTTTTTTGGACTTACTATAAAGGTTCAAGTTTTCACTTTGCTGAATTTTAATTAAGCTTTCCGCGGTGGTTTTTTCGTCCGCTACAATACTGGAGCCTTCAGCGAACTCTAAAAAGTTTTTCGTACCGAGAACTAGGGGAGTAGCTTTAACGGTCAGCTTACCTTTCAGCACAAATACCCAAATCGCTTCAGGGTTTTCTAATCGGCAGTTCTCAATTTGGCTTTGGGCTGCTTCCACGCTTACCGTATTTAAATCTACTTTTTTCAGAACTTCCTTCGGGTGGATAGCAAAAGTTACATTAGGCTCCCGATAGAATTTATCGGAAACAACTGGATTGATTTCCACGGCGAGCAGGGAGGTGCTCAGCCAAAGCAGTGAGAGAACGATGCGCATGGGTTTTAAATGGGAATTGGGTTGGTAGATGCAAGCCATTCGACTGCCTATTTGCGGATTTGTTCCCCTTTCAATTACGGTCAATTATTTCGGCTCTTTCGCGTAGGTTTTACCTGTCGCACTGAGCGACTTTCCTGAATCGTCGTAAAGACATGATGTGCCCTCACCGGAGCTGTGCCAGGCGTAGCGCTGTACCCAGGGAGTTCTCTCCATCCACCGAGTCACTTCACTAATAAACTGATTCACCTCTTGTTGACTGAATTTTTTCGGATCTGATTTGGATGACTCCGAGGTTTGGCAGGCGAACTCGGTTATCCATAATGGCAAATCATAGGCTCTATAGATGGCCTCCATATCATCGATAAATTTTTTGGAATTGGCGCCCTTGTACCAATGAACCGCAATCGCATCTACCTTGGGCTTGGCTTTCATGAAATCAGGTAACCAGTCATTACTGATTGGATCCTTGCACATGGCCGGACTGACCACGAATTTGCCTTTCGCTGTTACCCTCGACCAATTAGCTAGGCCTTCTTTGACGCTGATGTTATCTTGCTTCGGGTGATCGGGCTCGTTGTAGCCAAGAATGAAATCACCTCGAGTTAATCCTGGGCCAACTTTCCCGGCCCGCAGCATAGGTATAAACTCAACACTGGTCTTAAATTTCGAGTTGGTGGCTTGCCAGTTATAGAACCAAGCGACGTTCAATTCTTTTAATTCACTGGCTCCAAGCCAGTCAGGAAATCTGCCCAGACCTACACCTTTTTTTACGCTGGCCTTTTCTTTTTCAACTTTAGCGGCCGGTTGGGCCAGAGAGAGGGAACTCCCGAGCGAAACCAGAAAAATAAAAATGCAGGCAGAATAAATTTTATTCCGCATGAAAGCTATTTTTTGCCGTAGCCAGCTTCGGGTTTACCGTCCGGGCTGAGACGATTGACCGACCAGAGTAAACCACGTGTGATAAAATCGAGATAGCGATCATCGCCCACGGTTTTGTTGTCATGTCCAAGCGTCGTGCTGAAGATACGAGTCTTGTTAGGCCCGTACAGGTTCGTCCATGCGATGATTGCCTCCACTTTACTTTCTACACCGGTTTTTTTGTCCTTCACCATTTGGCTACCGCGCACCAAGGGAGTGATTTGAAAGATTTTAACGTTATTGTAGAGCTCTTCGTTGGGTACCGTGGTCCAGTTAGTTAAGCCTTTGGTGATGGGACTTTCTTGATTAAAGAATGAAATATCTAAGGCCAACTTGGGGCCGTGTCCGGTGGACTGTAGGCCAATCATCTCGTACCAGTGTGCGTTGTCGGCGCCTTCGGTGACAGGTTCTTTGTAATTGCCCCAGCGATAACTGTGCATTCCGCAATGGAGGTTAACGGCGGGTTTCCCGTCGCGGTGAGCTTTTAAAATATTTTCAACGTAGGCTGGGTCAGTGACATCGGCTGCACATTCATCATGGATAATCACATCATAAGCATCGGCCCAGTTTGGTTTTTTATAAGCTTCAAAAATAGGCTTTGTACCTTTGGTGTCATTATAAGCGATTTCTACGGTGGCATTAATCCGGGCTTCGATACCATTTTTAATCAGATCTTTTTGCGTCGCATAGTCGTGGCAACATCCACCAATCACTAAAAGAACTTTAATAGGTTTGGGTGTTTCCTCGGCCAAGCAGGTGACCGCACAGAAAGCCATTAAGCCAGCGGCGATGATTTTTTTATAGAGGGATAACATAATTATTTTTGAGTAGAGACTTTGGCTGGTTTTAAGGGGAAGTCTTCACCATGCACCATTTCGCCTCCACTGTGAGCGGCGTAGAACAGGGTGATAATCGCGATAAATTGCACAATCAGGCGAACCATGCGTGATTTGTGGAGGCAGTACCAGGAGATCGATGCCCAGCACGATGTACCAAGGCCTGCATAGAGATGGTCTTGTAACTCGGCTCCTTCAAATCCATTGAAGTGTCCGTAAATGATTCCGAGTAGGGCAGCAATCCAGGCGCTCACCGCTCCGGCCATACAAAGTCTGCGTGTCCCGATTTGGGCCGCCTCAGTATTATCGAGTAACTCAAAGAGTGGGACGATGAGTAAAAATGCGATAGGTAAGTGCAGGGCCAAAATATGAAAATTACCTAAGATGGAAAAAAGCGCTGGCCCGCGGGTTTGTCCATCGGCTGGCAAAAAGTTCATCGCCGCAAACAAAACTAAATTGGGCGCGATTGCTAAAAATAATCTTAGCCAAGTATTGATAGCGTGTCGCTCACTCATGGGGTATTTAATATTTAATTTTTATAAGATTAAAGGTCAACCGCCGAAGAAATGAAAAAGCCTGCACACGGCAGGCTTTTTAGGTGAAAGTCGAATTTTACTTCGCCAATATCCACGCCTTCAATTTAGCCAATTGCTCTGTGGTCAGAGGTTCGCTTTTAGATTTCTTAGGGGGCATGGCCATTTCGTCCTCACGATTAGTTGCTCCCAGGTGGGCGAGTCGGTAAAGTGAACTTTTCTCAGGATCACCCCAAGTGATTCCTTTGCCTTCTTCTTTTCCGCCTTTTTCTAAACCTTCGAGGGTAGTCGCATTGAATCCTGCCTTAGGTTTTTTCCCGTCTTTACCGTGGCAGCCGATGCAACTCTGATCCATCATTGGTTTGATTTCTTTCGTGTAGGTCGCTTGTCTTGGATTTACCTTAGGGTCATCTGCCGCAACGACTACAGAAGCTGAAAAGATTAGGGCTAGAACGGACAGTCGTTTCATGGGGTTTGTTCATGAGTATTAACCCCTAGTTTGGTCAAAAGTTCCAGATAAAACGCTAATTTTTCACTGCCCAGGGGAGGAAAGTGCTCTGTAGTCGTTCCGGTACCACCGCAACAATCCGCGTGCCTATTTCATCAGCCTTAGCTGAGAGAATCGACGCCGAAGCGTATAACTTGGAAAGTTGGCTATACTCGGCGTGAGGGATAAAAAGATTTAACTTCAAATCATTTTCTGACGCACAGTCTTCGAGTGTTTGTAAAAGTCTTGGCAGTCCTTCGCCGGTGATGGTGCTGATGATGATAGCTCCCGGGTGTGCCGCAATGGCCTCGGCCCGCGTGGCCTCATCAACCAAATCCGCTTTATTCAAAAGTGTGATGATCGGTCGATCGCCCGCTCCGATATCCATTAAGACATTCAAAGTGGTTTGCGCATGTTTGACGCGTTCCGGGGACGATAGGTCGACGACGTGAATTAAAAAATCAGCCTGCACGGCTTCTTCTAGGGTCGCTTTAAAAGCTTCTACGAGTTGGTGAGGGAGGCGACGCACAAAGCCTACGGTATCGGTTAAAAGCAGTGCTCGACCTGATGGTAATTTTAATCTTCGCGTGGTCGGATCCAACGTCGCGAACAATTTATCCTCTGCTAAAACATCCGCACCAGTCAGACGATTGAGCAGCGAAGATTTTCCAGCATTCGTGTACCCTACAATGGAAAAAGTGGGCAACGGAATGCGGTGCCGTTGTTTGCGCTGCGTCGCCCGTTGTGCCACGACCGCCGCGAGGTCACGACGTACTTTCGCAATCTTATCGCGGATTTTTCGTTGATCCATTTCCATCTGCGTTTCACCGGCATCACGTTGCATGGCACCACCACCTCGTTGACGATCCAAGTGCGACCAGAGTCGTTTTAACCGGGGTAACTGTTGTTGTAATTTAGCTAATTCAACCTGCAAAACTGCCTCTTTGGTCTTCGCCCGGGTGACAAATATATCTAAGATGATTTCTTGCCGATCGATGGCCTTGAGTCCGCCCGAATCTTTTTCCCAATTGCGTTGTTGGGCAGGCGTGAGCGCATCATCAAAAATAATCAGGCCACACTCTTTAGATTTAGCGAGGGCGACGATTTCTTCCATTTTACCTGAGCCCACTAAGTGCCTTGGGCTCTCTTCACGAATTTTAGCAATGACCGCGTCGCGAATTTCAACCCCTAGATTACTCACGAGCTCATGGAGTTCGTTGAGTAAGGCTTGAGCTTCTTCGGTGGTGTCTTCCTGACGTTGTAAACCAACCAGAATTGCTCGATTGCTTCGAGCAATGACTTCTGGATCGTACGGATCGAGGGCTTTAGGTTTTTCGTCAGCCACTAAAAATTAAATCAGACCGAGTTGCATTTTGCCGTCTTCGGAAATCATCGACTGTGTCCAAGGTGGATCCCAAACGATACTTACTTGCGCACGATTGACGCCGGGCACTGCTAAAATTCGATTACGTGCATCTTCGGCAATGACTGGGCCCATGCCACAGCCTGGTGCTGTGAGGGTCATGGCTACCGTGACGCTATGCTTGTCGGGCGAACCATCAATGGATTCAACCTGCAAGGAATAGACTAAGCCCAGATCAACAATATTGACTGGGATTTCAGGATCAAAAACAGTTTTAAGCTGAGTCCAAATGGTTTCATCGCTGGGCTTGCCTTGGTGTCCAGGGTGCTCGGCTGTTCCGATAGAACCATGCGCATCGGTCTTACCTTCTGCTTCATTGGAATCGGTCGGAATCGATTCACTGAGAGAGTCGGCATCGGAGCCACGAATTCGGAACATACCAGAATCACAGACCACGGTGAAATTTCCACCGAGACGATGGGTGATGCTGACCTTGGTGCCGGCAGGGAGGACGGCAGGTTCGCCCGCAGGGATGACGGTGGCCTGCACATCACGCGTGAGGGTGCGGTCGTGGGGACTCGGAATGTGACGCTGGCCAGTGGTGTCTTCGGACATATTAGGATTGATGAAATTTTTGGCGGAACATTTCTCTTACGACCGAGGCGGATTCTTCGTCATCTACTTTGGATAAAACTTCTTCGAGGAAACCTTCGGCCAGTAATTCTTGAGCCACCGAGAGGGGAATACCACGGGCTAAAAGATAAAAGAGTTCTTCCGGATTTACTTGGCCAGTGGTCGCACCGTGCGAACATTTTACGTCGTTCGCTTCGATTTCTAAACCAGGCATCGAATCGGCTTCCGCTTCGCCCGAGAGCAAGAGATTGCGGTTGGTTTGATACGCATCCGTTTGTTGAGCATCGGGCGCAACTTTGATCAGACCCGAGAAAATGGTTCGAGATTTACCGAGTAACACATTTTTAAAGAGTAAATCTGACTTCGCTTTGCCAGCATTGTGGATTTGCAGCGTGCGTTGGTCGAATTCTTGTTCACCCGTGGCCACGCTGATACCATAGAGACGAACATCGGCACCCGGACCTTCAATACGAACCGTATTTTCAAGACGTGCACGACGACTGCCCAGTGCGGCATTGACTGATGAAATGAGTGAGTCCTTCGCACCGCTAGTATTAGCGATTTCGAATGATTGTGTTTCTGTGCTCCAACCTTGAACAGAGAAGCGAGAAATATTGGCACCCGAGCCAGCATAAAGATCGGCGGCTGAAATGGCTAAGGCCTTCATGTTTGGCTTAGCGCTTAAATTATATTCGTGGACAGATACTTTTGCACGATCATCAGCGATGACCAAGGCGTGAGGGAAGATGGCGACACCTTCAGTGAGCGTCCAATTGACGGACACGAAGGGCTGTTTAATTTCAACACCCTTCGGTACATGAAGAACATATCCGGACTGAAGGTACGCTTGGTGGAGTGCTAAAAACTTCGCACCACCTAAACCCGCTTCGTGTTTTAATAAAAATTCCTTTAAAAGAGCAGGGTGGTGTTTGAGTGCGTCTTGAAGTGATTCGAATTTCACACCTTGTGCGGCGAGCTCTGCACTGATGGCGGGTCGGAGGACGCAATGTCCGTCGACGTGGATGATGAGTCCGGCAGGTCGGGAAATAAAATGCGACTGCGCAATTAACTGATTTACTTCGTCTTCACTGGGGATTTTTCCGATGTGATAGTTCTCTAAATTGAGTGTACGGGTATCGGAATAGCGCCATTTTTCATCAGTACGAATGGGCATAGGCAGGGCGGTGAATTTTTCCCATCCCTTTTGTTTTAATTGGACAAACCAGTCGTGACCAACCTGTGCTTGCGACAGATTCTTCTGGGTGGCCTGATCGAGAATATTACCGGCGGAAGTAGAGAGAGTAGTCATAATTATCCGACGGACCCTTCCATTTGTAATTCAATCAGACGTTTTAATTCTACCGAGTATTCCATCGGGAATTCTTTAACTAAATCATTTACGAATCCGTTGACCGCGAGGGACATCGCTTCGCCTTCCGAGAGTCCGCGCTGCATCATATAGAAAATCTGTTCAGCTGATACTTTGGAAACACTGGCTTCGTGTTGTACGAAGTTTTTCTGTCCGCGAACGGAGATGGCAGGATAAGTATCCGTGCGACTATGCTCATTAATTAAGAGCGCGTCACACTCGGTATTATTTTTGCAGTTTCTTAAAGTCTTCGGCATGTGCACGAGGCCACGATAGGTCGAACGGCCTGTGCCAACGGAGATAGACTTGGCGATGATGTTAGAAGTAGTTTCATCGGCGGCATGAATCATTTTCGCGCCGGTATCTTGGTGCTGTCCGTCGTTAGCCAAAGCAATCGAGAGAACTTCGCCACGGGCACGTTTGCCGCGTAAGACAACGCCAGGATATTTCATCGTGAGGCGTGATCCGATATTACAATCAATCCAGCGAACTTCAGCGTCTTCTTCGGCAACACCACGTTTCGTCACTAAATTAAATACGTTAGCCGACCAGTTTTGCACGGTGATGTACTGAATTTTAGCACCTTTGAGTGCGACTAATTCGACCACGGCTGAGTGTAAGGTCGCCGTTTCAAATTTAGGAGCCGTGCAACCTTCCATGTAGGTAATCTCGGAACCTTCGTCCGCGATGATGAGCGTGCGTTCGAATTGTCCGAAGTTTTCTGCGTTGATGCGGAAGTAGGCCTGGAGGGGCTGAGCTACTTTAACGCCCTTAGGAACGTAGATGAATGAACCACCTGAGAACACTGCGGAATTCAGTGCGGAGAATTTGTTATCACCGATCGGGATCACTTTACCGAACCACTTACGGAAAATTTCCGGGTGGTCGCGAAGGCCTTCAGTCGGTCCGCAGAAGATGACGCCGAGTTTCGACATTTCATCTTTCATGCGAGAGTAGACGGCTTCGGAGTCGAATTGTGCTTCAACGCCGGCGAGGAATTTTCTTTCCGCTTCGGGAATACCCAGACGTTCGAAAGTTTCTTTAACGTCATCCGGAACTTCTTCCCAGGTGCGACTAGGTTTTTGTCCTTTGGAAAGGTAGTAACGAATCTCGTCGAACTTAATATTCTTTAAGTCCTCGGTGGCCCAGTGGGTGGGCATCGGTAAATCAGTGAATGTTTTCAGGGCTTTTAAGCGGAATTCACGAATCCACGATTCTTCTCCTTTAACATCGGCAATGTAGTTAACTACTTTTTCCGATAGGCCGATGCCGGCATCGAAGGCATAATTTTCTTCGTACTTAAAATCACCCTTCGTGCGATCGACTTCGATCGCTTCGCGTTGGGCTTGATTGTCGTCAAATTCGGACATTTTATTTGGCGTTGGCTAAATCTTTTTTAACCCACTCGTAGCCTTTTGCTTCGAGTTCAATCGCAAGTTCTTTGCCGCCACTGTGGACAATGCGTCCGTCGTACATAATGTGTACGCGATCAGGAACGATGTATTCTAAGAGGCGTTGATAGTGGGTAATCACGAGGAAGCCCATGTCGGGTCCGCGCATGTGATTAACACCTTCGGAGACGATGCGGAGCGCGTCGATATCGAGGCCTGAATCGGTTTCATCCAGCACGGCATACTTTGGCTTGAGCATCATGAGCTGAAGAATTTCGCAGCGCTTTTTTTCGCCGCCCGAGAAACCTTCGTTGACGAATCGCGCAGTAAATTTGCGATCCATTTTGAGAGCATCCATCTTGGCGTAGAGTTCTGCGTAGTAGGCTTTGGCGTCGAAGGGCGCACCTTTAGCTTGGCGAGCAACGAGGGCGGCACGAATGAAGTTAGCGATGGTTACGCCAGGGATTTCGCTCGGGTATTGAAAGGCGAGGAAAAGGCCAGCACGGGCAATGGCATCGGGCTCGTGGCCGATGATTTGTTCACCGTCGATAAAGGCTTCGCCGGATTGAACGGAGTAGTCGGGGTGACCTGCTAAAACTTTAGCGAGGGTGCTTTTACCCGTGCCATTCGGTCCCATAATGGCGTGAACTTCGCCTTTGGGTACGGTCAAAGAAAAATCTTTGAGAATCGCACGTTCGCCGATGGAGGCGTTGAGGTTTTTGATGACGAGAGAATCAGGCATGTTAAAATTAGTTTTGGGTAGAAGATTTGGTGCGGCCTTGGAAACTGATTTCGATTGTTTCCGTTTCAAAGTTGGCCGGTAATATTTTTGTTAATTGATCTAAAATTTCTTTGGGAAGTTCGATGTCATGCACGCGGCCGGTGGACTCATCCCGGAAGTGGGCATGCGGTGCGAGGTTGGGGCAGTAGCGGGTAGACTCGCGTTCGTGATTCACTTGACGAACGAGGCCGCAACCCACGAAAGTTTCGAGACAGTTATAGACGGTAGCTAGGGACAGACCTGGCATCGTCTCTAAAGCGCGATGATAAACCTCATCGACGGTGGGGTGGTCGCGTTGGGCCAAAAGAACAGTGTACACAATCTCGCGTTGCGGGGTGATTTTTTGTCCGCTTTTGGCGAGAGCTTCGTGCAAAGACTCGCGTTCATGCTTATTGAGATTTTGAATCATTCTAAACGGCTAATGAGTTGGAATGATTCCAAGTTGCAAGTTAAACCTCTGCTAAACCCTGCTAAAATAGCCTATTTTACTAAAATCTTAATTTAGACCCAGATTAGGGGGCTTAATCTCATCATCTAGGTCTTTTTGAGCAGCTAGGGCGGAAAGGACTTCGGTAACTTGGCTGATTCTTTTGAAGGGAGAGAGACATTCTAGAAGTTCTCGTCTCAGGCCTGTTTCGGCAATGAGGTGTCCAGCCACAGCATCGGCTAATGCGCCAGGCTTATTGGCAAGTCCGCGGAAACGATCGAGGAGCGGCTGGGCATCTTCTTCTGCATCGGACAAAAGATGTTCGGTGAAGGCGAGAGCTCGGGCGATTTCGCGTGTGAATGCAATGGAGTCAGCTTCATCTTCGTCGACCACTGGGCTGATTTCTAAAAGTGGGTAGGGCCCTTCGTGCGAAATTGAGTGAACTTTCGCGCGTCTTAATCCTTCCAAAATGATTTGGTGAGTGCCATCAGCTAATTCCAGATGTCCGGTAATTCTGCCTACACAGGTAAAAGGGCAGGGCTGTTCTTGTTTAATTTTAGAGGTCTTCGCTTTATCTAACTGGGAGACCGCAAACATTTGATTTCCCGCTAAGGCAGCTTTGAGCATGCGCTGATAACGCGGCTCGAAAATGCGTAAAGGCATGAGTTGCTGCGGTAGAAAAACACAATGTGCCAGAGTCATGACTGGGACGACGATAGTGGTTTTCATTAGGACAACTTACGCATAGCCCCATGAGCGCAAATCAAACGTCCAAAAAATTATACTTTAAGATACTCTCTCAAAGATGGCAAAACCGTTACGTAGGCCGACCTCACGAGCGATTATTTTATAACCTGGGTGGTTAATGAGCAGCTGGTAGGACTGAAAATTCTTAAATGCGTTGATATCATCCAGAGCGATGATTTTTGCACCGATGACTGCACTAAGTTCGGCACTTCCGGTGAATTCTGAACCATCAATCAACACCAAATCAAAATATTCAATGCCTTGGTCTTTCTTTATGAAATCAATACCACAAGCATCAAGGCCACTGTTTGCGATGTAGCTAAGATCTTGTTCGAGCCAGCCGAGCACTTGTTCTAAGGGGTAAAGATTAAGATTAGTCTTAAAATTTTGATAAAAATGGATGACCGCCTCTTTCGAGGGAAACTGGTTAATGCTGACAGAGGAAAGGCGATAGGGTTTAACGAAAGAATCATTTTTGTAATTTTGGGCTAATTTCTCAAAACGGGCCTGACTGATTTCCATACAAAATAGTTTAACGGAATTTTGATCGGGTCTTTGTCGGATGGCCTTGACGAAGGCATCGGTGCTCCCTTCTCCGCTTGAAGAACCTATTTCTAAAATCGTTTTAATATCTGATCGGCTGGCACAATGAACCAAGGCATGATAGAAAACATCATTTAAAACCTCAGGTGGAATGATTTCGTTATTAGACATACTTAAGATGATATCTGGGACAATTATGTCATTAATCAGTGGTTTTTTGAATAACCGCAAAGAAATAACCGTTATGCCATTCGGAATTTTGATTAGAAATTTTCGGATGGCTGTTATGCTGGTTTGTAAGAATTTCGAGTGAGCAGATGGTGGTCGCTTTCAAATTCGCCAAAGCCTTATGTGTTCCGTTTCTTACATCGGGCCAGTTCCAGTCATCAACGATAAGTATATACGTATCGGTCAAGGCCGGCTGGGCTACTACAATGCCGTCGAATTGATCGCTCTCTTCATGGGGGCCATCAAATAGATAAACATTAAAAAATGTTCCGAGTTGAGAAAAATCTATTTTCCTAAAATCGTTCTCAATAAATTTAAAATTAACATTAGGGTTTAGGGTGTTAGATATATTTTTTATAAATTTATCTTTGGGTCCTCCAAATAGTGACCAATTATCGATACAGGTAATTGTTAAGGCATTTCCATAAATTGCAGCGCAAGCTGTAGAGCCCATCCAAGAACCCACCTCAAGATAGTGAGGGTTTTCCATCCTACTAATTAGATTATTTATAAAGTAGCGATATTTACGTCCGGACATTCCTTCCATGGTCAGGACTTCTGAGCTTAACTTGTTTTTAAGTGCGAGTGCATCAAACAATGATTGAATGAGTAAAACAGCTAATGGATTTGTTGTAAAATTACCATTGAGACGGTAGGCGGTTTCATCTGGCGATGATGTGTCGGGGGTAGACATAAAACTATACTCTAAATGCATTGAGTTTTTACAATCACAATGAGTTAATATTAGATTCATTGGCTATTTTAATTCATAAATAATTGTAAAATTAACCGCCTCTCTTATTCCCATAATATGAAATCTGAAATGGATTGCTACAGTCTTAGTTCCCGAGGGATTCTGAAGTCCTGTGACATCCATAGTGCCACGCCTGTTTCCAGTATTCACAATCTATTAAATTATCAGTGGAATAATTTACAGCCTGGTTCCACCGTTTACGTTTGCACGTCTGCGGTCGGATCATTCACGCAGTTACTGGCTCAGATTCCTTGTCCGATTATTTTAGTTTCTGGTGATGCGGATGAAGATGCCCCCACCAACATTTTCGCTAGTGAACAAGATTTTTTAACGTTTATCGAAAACCCTAAAATAATTCATTGGTTTGCTCAGAATGGAGTCGTGAAACATCCGAAGTTTTCGCCCATTCCCATTGGTCTTGATTATCATACCATGTCTCAAGCGGCTACCCACTGGGGTCCTAAATTATCTCCGACCGAACAGGAGCAATTATTGCAAACCATTCATCAAGCAGCCGCGCCCTTGTCTCAACGAATGCTCAAGGCTCACGCCAATTTTCACTTTTTAATGACGACTAAATACGGTGCCGATCGGGTAAGAGCAAAGCAACTGATTGCACCTGATTTAGTCGATTACGAATCACAGCGTGTTGATCGCGAAACTACCTGGAGAAACCAGTCCAAATATGCGTTCGTGATTTCTCCCCACGGCAATGGATTAGACTGTCACCGCACCTGGGAAGCCCTGTGTTTAGGCTGTATTCCTATCGTTCGGACTTCACCCCTGGATGCTCTTTACGCAGATTTACCCGTTTATATCGTGAATGATTGGAGCGATGTATCGGAGCAAAATTTACGCCGAGTCTTAAATGATTTTTCTCAACGTAAATTCGATTTAAGTCGCCTGACGCTTAAGTACTGGATGGACAAAATTAACTCAAAAAAGATTTCTTAGACCCACTGATCTAAAAAGAGTTTTTTCGAATCAGGGTTCGGTGTCTCGGAAAAATAAATAGCCATACGTAATGCTGGCACGAAATGAGCTGCTGGCTTTTCTTTTGTTTTCTGACGAATCTCCTCAATGAGTGATTCGGCAGAACGTCCGGATAATTGATCAATGCGATAATATCCGGAATCGAGTAACTCGCGGGCGACATCCACAGGGAAGCGTGGAATGCGCATGAAGGGACTGCAGACCGCTTCGCGACGTCTCTCCTCGGCCCTCAGTCGCTCGGATTCGTCCATTACAGACGGGCGAGAATCGCTTGGCCCATTTCCTTGGTGCCCACCGCTTTGGCTCCACCTGCGATATCCGCAGTGCGAATTCCATCAGCAACCGTTTTTTCAACGGCGAGTTCGATGGCTTTAGCTTCTGCTTCTAAGCCGAAGGAGTGACGGAGCATGAGCGCAGCGGAAAGAACTTGAGCGCAAGGATTCGCTTTATCTTGTCCGGCAATATCAGGCGCAGTGCCACCCGAGGGCTCATAGAGTCCATAACCTTTACCGTGACGATTAATATCCATGCCGAGCGAGGCCGAAGCCATCATGCCGAGTGATCCGCAAACGACGGCCATCTCGTCCGATAAAATATCACCGAACATGTTTTCGGTGAGGACGACATCAAATTGTCCAGGTCTAAGCACTAACTGCATCGCCGCATTATCAATATAGATGAATGCTAAAGTGATATCGGGTGCTTTTTCTTTAATACGCTCAGTGACTACTTTTCTCCAGAGCACCGACGTTTCGAGAACATTAGCTTTATCTACTAAGGTGATGTGTTTGCGGCGCGCACGGGCAGTCGCAATGGCTACATCGGTGATGCGCTCGATTTCAGATTTACGATAAACCATCGTATCAATCGCCTCAATGTCACCATCAGGTAAGGTTGTGGTTGATTTTGCACCGAAATAAAGTCCACCGGTGAGTTCACGAATGCAAACCATGTCGACGCCGTTAGGGATACGATCAGGACGGATAGGTGATGTCTCGATTAAATTCTTAAGCAATAAACCGGGACGAACATTCGCGAAGAGTCGGAAATGTTTTCTTAGAGGTAAAAGGGAAGCGCGCTCAGGTTGTTCTTTCGGAGGGAGTTTTTCCCACTTAGGTCCACCGACGGATCCGAATAAAATCGCATCCGCTTTGCGACAGGCTTCCAGGGTGGAGTCCGGTAACGCTTTGCCGTGATTGTCAATTCCAGCGCCACCGACGTCATGCGTCGAATGCTCGAGGGTGTGGCCAGATTTCTTGAGCACAGCTTCGAGTACAGGCAAAGCCACGGCCATGACTTCAGGGCCGATGTAGTCGCCAGGCAGAATTGCAATTTTTAGGTGCATACAGGAATGAAAATAAGGCAAAGCTCGGTCCCAAGTGCAAGGACAAGCGATTAACACAGCCCAATTTAATTCTTAGGCATCGGGCCCGATCCGAAACCACCACGAATATCCACCACATACCAGGCCTCTACTTTCTCACGTGCCCATGGCGTGCGACGCAGAAAAGTGAGGCTCGATTTAATCGAGGGATTATAAGTAAAACAACGAATCGGGATACGATTACCCATTTCCTGCCAGCCGTATTTATTCAACAAGTGCTCAAGAACTTTTTGCAGGGTGACCCCATGAAGTGGGTCGCGCGGGTGTTGCGAAGGCGAAGTCATGCTAACCTTATTGCCTGTCTTTGGCGAAGGCCTCTGCGAAATAAGTTAAAATTAAATCTGCACCGGCGCGACGAATGGCGAGAAGTGATTCATCACGGGTTGCCTTAAGATTGAGCCAGCCTTTTTCAGCGGCCGCATGAATTTGTGCATACTCACCCGAAACTTGATAAGCGGCAATCGGACGTTCCGAGGATTCACGAACATCGCGAATGATGTCTAAATAAATTCCGGCAGGTTTAACCATGAGGATGTCTGCGCCTTCCAACTGATCTAAATGAGCTTCGCGAATCGATTCACGACGATTGGCTGGGTTGATTTGATAAGTAGCTTTAGAAAGTGATTCACCCGATTTTCTGGTGCTGCCGACCGCATCGCGGAATGGACCATAATACGCCGAGGCGAATTTAGCCGAATAGGCGAGGATGCCTGTTTG
>JBBAUU010000003.1:25397-27895 GCA_040398065.1 Opitutales bacterium
CAGGCCATTCTCGTCCAGTGCCTTACGAATCGCATTTACGCGTCCGTCCATCATGTCGGATGGTGCCACAAAATCCGCGCCCGCTTGGGCTGTGAGCACCGACATCTTAACCAATGCAGCGACCGTCTTATCATTATCTACATCGGTCTTCGCACTATTTAAAATTCCATCGTGTCCGTGTGTGGTGTAAGGATCCAAAGCAATATCCGCAAAGATAACCATCTCTGGACATTTTTGTTTTACTTCACGAATGGCACGCAGCGCGAGGTTGTTTGAATTGTGTGCCTCTACGCCGTCCGCCGACTTTTTATTTTCATCAATTTTTGGAAACGGTGCGATACCATGAATACCTAACTTAATGAGCTCATGACATTTTGCAGCCAGTTGTGAAAGTGGAATGCGATTAATTCCTGGTAGGGAAGGAATCGGTTCTAAGTTTTCACCTTCCGTGACAAAAATAGGCTGAATGAGATGGCGTGGCTCGACAGAAATTTCTGTGAGCATGGTACGAATGCCAGCGGTAGCACGTAGACGACGTAAGCGAGTAGATGGGTCGAGTAATTCCGACATCGGAGGGTTGAGTTAGTCGAGTCGCTGTCGAAGGGCAAGGCGAAGGGCAGAGTTCGACCTTCGAGACACAGATTGACTGTGACACTTTGTCAAAATGCCCAGTCACCGTGTCTTAAACCCATGCTGTATTCGATAAAAACCTCAATTTTATGGGTATTTATCGTTGGCACATGCCCTGCCATAGTATGACAAACCCAAAACAATAAACTATGAGTAAAATAATCGGAATCGATCTCGGAACTACCAACTCCTGTATGGCCATCCTGGAAGCAGGTGAAGCTGTCGTCATCGCCAATTCAGAAGGCGCACGTACGACGCCTTCAGTCGTTGCATTCACCAAGACAGGTGAAGTGCTCGTTGGCCAAGCGGCGAAGCGCCAAGCGGTCACTAACCCGAAGAACACAGTTTTCTCGGCAAAGCGCCTCATCGGACGTAAATTCTCCGAAGTTAAAAATATCGCCTCCAAACTTCCTTACAAGGTCGTTGAAGGAAAAAATGGTGACGCCGCGATCGAATGTGATGTCGATGGAAAACCTCGCGTCTTCACTCCAGAAGAAATCGCTGCCAAAGTTTTAGCGAAGCTTAAAGCCGATGCGGAAGCTTACCTCGGTGAAAAAGTTACTCAGGCGGTTATTACTGTGCCTGCATATTTCAATGACTCCCAACGTCAGGCCACCAAAGACGCTGGCACCATCGCCGGTTTAGAAGTGCTTCGTATTGTGAACGAACCCACCGCCGCATCCTTAGCTTATGGTTTAGATAAGAAGGGTGATGAAAAAATTGCCGTTTACGATTTAGGTGGTGGAACGTTCGACGTCTCGATTCTTGAAATCGGTGGCGGTGTTTTTGAAGTTAAAGCAACCAACGGCGACACCGAACTCGGTGGCGACAATTGGGATGAACGTATCATCCAATGGCTCATTGATGGATTCCGTGCTGAGCAAGGTATCGATCTTTCGAAAGATCCGATGGCTCGTCAGCGTCTGAAAGAAGAAGCTGAAAAGGCGAAGATCGCTTTATCCTCTTCGAACTCGGTCGATATCAACTTACCGTTTATCACGGCCGATGCGACTGGTCCAAAGCACCTTAACGTCACTCTCACCCGTGCCCAAATGGAAAAGGTCTGTGATGATCTTTCCGAGCGCACCAGAAAACCTTTCGAAAACTGCTTAAAGGATGCTGGTCTCTCCATGAATCAAGTCGATGAACTCGTCTTGGTCGGTGGTATGACACGTATGCCTAAGATTAACGACATCGCTCGTTCACTCGCTGGCAAAGATCCACACAAAGGTGTTAACCCTGACGAAGTCGTTGCGATTGGCGCTGCTATTCAGGCCGGTGTCTTGAAGGGTGACGTCAAAGACGTTCTCTTGCTCGACGTTACACCGTTAACTCTCTCGATTGAAACCATGGGCGGTGTATCGACCCCAATGATTGATCGTAACACCACGATTCCTACCAAGAAATCGCAAGTGTACTCGACGGCCGCCGACAATCAGCCCGCTGTAGATATTGTTATCCTTCAAGGTGAACGTCCGATGGCTAAAGATAATAAACACCTCGGTACATTTAAGCTCGATGGTATTATGCCAGCAGCTCGTGGTACTCCACAAATCGAAGTAACCTTTGATATCGACGCGAACGGTATCTTACACGTCAGCGCTACTGATAAAGGCACCGGTAAAGCTCAAAAGATTTCCATCACCGGATCTTCGGGTCTTTCGAAAGAAGAAGTTGAGAAGCTCCGTAAGGAAGCCGAACTCCATGCCGATGAAGATAAGAAAGCTCGTGATGGTGCTGAAGCGCGCAATCAACTCGACGCCATTATCTTCCAAGGTGAAAAACAAATCAAAGAAAAGGGAGACAAGTTCCCTGGCGACACTAAGGCCCAAGCCGAAGCTGCAATCAAGGAAGGCCAAGAGCTCCTG
>JBBAUU010000004.1:0-27327 GCA_040398065.1 Opitutales bacterium
CAGCGGCCTTAAGTAAAATCCTTGAGGCGGCTAGAATCGCCCGCCAATCGTTGGATCAAACCCATGAGTGATTCTTATATTATTAAGCCCTTTTGTTCGTCCGCCCAAGGCGTCGCTCAAGTTCCGGGTTCTAAAAGTATCACTAATCGCGCCCTTATTTTAGCAGCGTTGGCTGACGGAGAAACTTTATTGCGGGGTGCTCTTTTTAGCCGCGATACCGAAATTTTAATTACCTCGTTAAAACAATTAGGATTTTCCGTAGAGGCAAATAAGTCATTACACACGATTAAGGTTATTGGACTCGGCGGAAAAATTCCCGCTAAAGAAGCAAAATTACATGTGGGCAACGCGGGAACGGCGGCGCGTTTTTTAACTGCCTTTCTTACCCTCTCGGAAAAAGGTAAATATTTTTTAGATGGCGATGAGGCGATGCGACAACGCCCGATGGCCGGACTGATCAACGCGCTGCGTTCCTCTGATAACTTTGCTTATGACGGTCAGGGCAAAGAAACGCTTTCGTTTCCTTTTACTTTATTAACTTCGGGTTATTTAAAAAGCTGTGAAGTCGATGCATCCGCGAGCTCTCAATTACTTTCTGCATTATTGATGATTTTGCCGTTAAGTTCGGGGGCTAAAGTTTTGATGAACGGCTCCACGGTTTCGGAACCTTTTGTACAAATGACCGAAAAAATGTGTGCGCAGTTTGGTCGTCCCATCGCTCAAGTGAATCCCGGAGAATGGCGTTGTGAAAATCCCGGAGCATTTATTTCGCCAGGAATTTATGATATTGAACCCGATGCTACAGCCGCGAGTTACTTTATCGCCCTACCCGCTGTATGCGGAAAAAAATCATGCGTGCGGGTGAGTGGCTACAATCCACAAGGACTTCAGGGTGATACCGCTTTTGCAGGCGTGGCCCAAGCCTGCGGTGCCGTTTTAAATAATGAAGGTAATGCCTTGGTCATAAATCACTGGCCCGAAATCAGAGGCGGTACATTTGATTTCAATAATTTTTCGGATACTTTTTTAACCCTCGCGACTCTTGCCAGCCTAGCGAACCAGCCCACGACGATTAAAAATATTGGTCATACGCGGAAACAAGAGACCGATCGCGTCTTGGCCATGGCGACCGAACTGGAACGTCTGGGAATAAAAACCCAACCGACTGCTAAAGAATTACGGGCAGACGATACACTTTCCTCATTAACTGTTTTTCCTAATCGCGAAGCACTGAAAGCGGCTTCGGCGCAAAAGCCTGTTTCCATTCATACTTACGAAGATCATCGCATGGCGATGAGCTTTGGTGTTTTAGGTTCGTTTGATTTATGGGGCGATGGGCGTCCGTGGATTGAAATTTTGGATCCCAAGTGTACGAGTAAAACCTTCCCTCTCTTCTTCTCTGCTCTCGAGTCTCTCCGTACACAATTCGTGAGCGTTGCTATCGATGGAGGCGCGGCTTGTGGTAAATCTAGTACATCGCGGACACTTTCAGAAAAGTTGGGTTTTTTACATATCGATACCGGTGCGCACTACCGTAGTTTAACCCATGTCTTACTTCAGAGTTTTGTTAATCCCGAGGACACCCAGGCGGTAAATAATTCTCTGAGTAAAATTAATCTCTCTACTTTTATTTCAGGCAACTCAGCTTTCTTGGCTTTAAACGGTAAAGTTTTAAGCGAAGCCGAATTAAGAAGCGCCGTGGTGAATGCTTCGGTCTCACAATTTGCAGCGATTCCTGAAGTGAGGGCCTTCATTCTCGCTTATCAAAGAAATCAAGTGCTCGTGGCACAACAAAATGGTTTTGCAGGACTCATTATGGAGGGTCGCGATATTGGCTCGGTGGTCTTACCACGAGCTACTTTGCGAATCTATTTAGAGGCGGATGCCTCGGCGCGAAATCAAAGAAGAAAAGATGAAGGGATTGTGGATTCGATTGTCCAACGTGATAAAATTGATTCTTCACGCACCGCAGCCCCCTTGATCTGTGCGGATGGCGCCATTCGCATCGATAACACCCTTCTTACTTTATCAGCAGTCGTAGAGAAAATTGAGAAATTGATTTTAGAGGCGGGCCGAATCCAATGATTTTAGATTCTAAGAATCTTATTTATAAATCGGTTTATCACGGTGCTCGGGCCTTCGCAGAAGTTTTTGCATCACTCGAAGTAGAGGGCTGGGAGAAGGTCCCACAAGGTGCCTGTATTTTTGCATCCAATCATCAAAGTATGTTGGACCCTCCCTTGATTGGCTCCTGCTTGCCTCGCGAAATTTCTTTTATCGCACGGCGCTCTCTTTTCGATAACCCGCTATTTGGCGCAGTCATCCGTGCCTGTAACTCTATTCCCTTAGATCGGGGCGAGGCAGATATTGGTGCCATTCGAATTGCCCTACAGGCTTTGAAGTCAGGCAAAGGATTACTTATTTTTCCGGAGGGCACTCGCAGTCACGATGGGGTGATTAAAGAGGCCAAGGCGGGCGCTGGGCTGCTTGCTTGTAAGTCAGGCGTGCCCGTGGTGCCCATCCATATTCGCGGGGCGAATGATGTGTTACCGCGCAATGCGTACTTCCCCACGGGGAATGCTCGAGTGCGGGTGAGATTTGGTGATGCTCTGTGGCCAGCTGATTACGATCCAGGACACGGACATCCCGATCGAAGCGGTGAAGCTTCACGGAGAATTCTGGAAGCGATTAAGCGGCTACCTGACTGCGAGGTCCCCGGACTTTAAATTACGAAATTCTTTGCGGCATAACGACGCAGAGAAAATCTTCTTTTAAAGCACGTACCACACCAGGGGACATATCGTCCTTAAACTCGAAATCAATCTCGTCTTCGGTCAACGCCTTCAGTGGGTCGATGACGTAGCCAGGGTTGAACGCAATGTTTACATCAGGGCCGTCATATTTCACGGCGATGAGTTCTTGCGATTCACCGGTTTCCGACTTGGAAGAAATTTCGAGATTTTGTGTTTTCTTGGAAACGGACAGACGAACGGTGTTATTACGGTCGTCACACATCAGCGAAGCGCGGTTAACGGTGTCCAAGAACTTTTCTCTTTCGAGACGAACTTTGCTGCCTGCGTCTTTAGGAATTACTTGGCGGTAGTTAGGATAATTACCTTCGACCACTTTTGAAACGAGTTGGATGCGATCCACTAAACCTTCGTCGTTTTTAGGAATATCGATAATGAAATTAACCTGTCTCTCATTGTTTAAAATGTGGGCCTTGCTGCCTGATTTAAATAAACGCTGGAGCTCAGCAATGGTGCGGGCAGGTAAAATAAATGAGAGGGGTTTATCTGGACCGGCCAATTCTCTTTCACACTTGGCTAAGCGACGTCCATCGGTTGCAACCACGGTAAGTTTACCGTTGGCGAATTCAAAAAATACGCCGTTTAAAATATAACGATTTTCATCGGTTGATTGGGCGTAGCTAACTTTTCTTAACATTGAACCCAGGTCGTCTTGTTCGATTGAAATTTTAGACTGACCTGAAAAAGTTGCGAGGGGTGGGAATTGTTCAGCGGATAAACCGACCACGTGGAATACGGAACTGCCGGAGGTAATTTTTACGCGATCCTTACCAGTTAATTCCAAAGTGGCGTCACCATTCGGCAATGAGCGAATGATGGGGACGAGGCGCTTAATCGGTAAAGTGATTTTTCCGGGTGATGAAACCGAAGCTTTGACGCGGGCACAAATTCCGAGATCTAAGTTCGTGGTGGTCAAGGTCACCGTATCGCCTTCCGCTTCAATTAAAACATTTTGTAAAATGGGCATGGTGGCACGGGTACCAACCACATTGGTAACGCTGGTGAGGCCGGTGAATAAATGATTTCGGTTAACCTTGAACTTCATGATGGGGCAAGAATGGGAGACGTCTGGGGGTAGTGGCAATACTTCAATAAATACAAATACACACTAAGGTTATTATATATATCTTAATTAATTAAATACATTAGTATCAGTAGATGTCGGAAATCCGTGTATAACAGTGCAAGCCGTTGAGTTATGGGGATATGGGATTTATCAACCACTGTGCCCAACCGGTGAATAACCCTAGGTTTATTAACAACGCTTCCTAAACACAGTTTTTTCACCACCTATTAACAGTTAAGAAACAGACTCATCATCTTCGGGTGCGGGATCGGTTTCTTCTTTTTTAAGATAAAATAAATGTCTGATTACTCCCCAGGTGATATAGCCCAAAAACACTACCAACATCGATAGCTCACGGAATAAAAATAATCCTGCCCCAATCAAAATAATTAAAACAAATCCCTTACTCTTGGTGCGCGTATTCCAATTAATCATTTTCAGACTAGGAAAGCGGACGTTACTAATCATTAAGTAAGAAACAATCAGCATCAGAGGTAATAAAACCCACGACCAGGATTTTAAAACCAAGTCTAGGCGGTCATTCTGATTAGAAATATATAATACTTTAGACAGAGCTAAAACAATGGAGGCTATTAAACCTGCCGCGGCAGGGCTGGGCAGTCCGACAAAGTCCCCTCCGGCCGAACGCTTTTCATTTCCTGGAATCAACGGATTGGTCAGCACATTAAATCGGGCTAAACGAACACCCACACACAACAAATAAATAAAAGCCAATAACCATGTGGAGAGTTTAATGTATTCTTCGTTTTGATTAGGATTAATAATCAAAAAACAAACCATTAACGCCGGTGCTACGCCGAAAGAAACCGTGTCGGCCATGGAATCGAATTCTGCGCCAAACAAAGACTCGCGGTGGGTGGCTCGAGCAATGCGGCCGTCAAACATATCACAAACACACGCGAAAATAATAAACCAAACCGCCATAATATAATGGTCGGAGCGGGCACTGACATCCAGGCCGGTAAAGTGTGCTTCAATACAATTTTTAATTGCCAGAAAACCACACAACATATTCCCAGCGGTAAATAAGTTTGGGAGTAAGTAAATGTGAGCGGCCTCTTCGGCGGTCTGATAGCGTCGTGGTTCGGGCGGAGTGGACATAAAATTATTTTGGCTCGTCGAGGAATTTCCAAAAACCACTATGTTTTTCAATCACGGTTTCGTCTTCGGATACAGGTAGGCGACTTCGAAAAGCAAAGTCAGCCAGGGTGTGGCGGTGTAAAATATAGTGGGCAATTAAAGATGTTTCGTTGGACTCGAAATAAATTCTAAACTCTCCAACTCGGAGGCGATGATAGATTAAGCCACCGCGGGTCACCGTTCCTAAATCCGATCGGCCAGTGTTTAATAGTTCTGGCGTTAAAGCAGTAAAAGCTTCGACGACATCCATTTGCTCCAAGGTAGGAATTTTCGCCAATTCGCGCATGGCTTGATCGCTAAAATTTACTTGGTACATCGGCTGTATTTAAACAAAGGTGTGGCCCCGCCTGGAGCAACCCTTCAGTTCATCCAGTCGGTTGATTTAATTAAGCTTTCCACGCGTTGTTCGATTAAATTAAGCACATTCTCAAACTCTTTGGCCTCACCATAATAGGGATCCGGTAAGGGCTTATTACCCAAAAACAGGCTGATTTTAGAGTAATAAATGACGGGACAAAGGGTTTTTAAGTGACTGATGTTTTCGTGATCCGCTGCCCAAATAAAATCAAACTTTGCGAAGTCTTCTTCCTGAATTTGTCGCGCGCGATTTTTATTTAAGTCGTAACCACGTTTCGCAGCGTGACGAATGGAACGTTTATCTGGAGCGTCGCCGACGTGATAATTTTCTACGCCCGCCGAATCGACTTCAATATTTAATCCAATCGCCCGCGCCTTCTTTTCTAAAATCACCGCCGCCGTCGGCGAACGACAAATATTACCCTTACAGACAATCAGAATGCGCTTCACGTTAACAGAACAGAATTACCCTGATTATATTGACTAATGTGCACTATACTTTTCCGCCAAAGCTTTGGTGGTCGTCTAAATCTAAAACATCAAACCAAGTAAAAATATCTTCACGCTTTGCTCCGGCAGGCGTCGAGGATTGGTATTGTGACATGCGCTCACGTTTTTCAGGCGAGCCTCCGGTGCGCTGGTCGTGGTAAGCACTGAACGAAGCAATCTCTTGTCGCGCCCGCTTGTGTTTGGCGTTGGCGATAATCCACGCAAAAATTTCTCCGTCGCCGAGACCTTTGGCGACTTCAGCGAGCAGACTTTTTTCATCGATCCCAAAAAAAGTTAAAACATACTGATCCAAGGAACAGCCGTAGGTATACTCACCCTGCGTGTTATTGATTGTGGCACGCGCCTTATCGAGCAGTCGGGGAAGAATGACCATCCCGCCAAGCCGACAGCGAGGGCTACGGGGTGGGTGTTGGGTAAGATCGTAAGGATTATAGGCCATAATTGACTAATAATTCTCATAAAATGGGCTAAAAGCAAGAAAACACCCCTGGAAACACTCCAAAGGTTGCCAAAATGTCACACCTCCCTAATTTTCACCCCATGTTATTGAGTGAGGTCATAGATGCACCATCGTCCACCAACTTTGCTTGGTTTGGATGTGCTTGGGCATTCGTTTTGGCCTACACGCTAGATTTGGGCTTTAGGGGAACGAGCGAAAAGTTTCCTCAGGCCGCGGTGTGGTTGTTTCGAACTACATGGCTTACCCTCTCGGGACTTTTAGCCTATCGCGGTCTGATCTTAAATGACATTCCCATAAACGGCGCGGGTGAAATTCTTCTCTCCATCGCTTGGGGTTTTGCCGGACTCTCCATATTCCTCGATTTGGTTTTTAATCACCGTCTCCCCGTTTGGTTGGTAAGCGTTCTCACCGCAGCTTGTATTTTCTTAGCAGAATGGATGAGTATCGCCCCAGCACCCATTCAACACACCGGTCGGCCACTGATTATTATTCATGTTGGCACCGCGATTTTAGCTTACGGAATTTTAGTAGCTCAGGCTCTTAATGCCGTCGCGTACCTTTTACAAGATCACGCCTTGGCTAAAAGAAAGTTTGGCGGCATTTATTCAATCCTACCCTCGCTTGTTCCGATGGATAAAATCGGAACCCAATTAATGGGAGCAGTCGTTTGGATTTTGGGCCTTTCGTTAATTATCGGCGGGGCTGACTGGATTCAAAGCTCCTTAAACTTAATCAAACTCCCTAAATTAATTTTTGCTCTCATCACTTGGATCGGTTGTTTAATATTAATTATACAGCGTCGCCGCTACCAAATGAGTTCCGCGCGCTTTGCCCGAATCTCACTCCTCATTTTAATCCCCGCACTCATTGCGCTGTGGCTCTCGCTCCCAGCGTCACCCAAATAAATGAGCCAATCCGTTCCCACTTTGGTGGCATTGAGCGCCACCCACCACACCGCTGGATTAGATGCGCGGGCGGCTTTTGCACTTTCAGATGAAGGCAAAAAATTATTTTATAATGCCGTACGCGATTTGGGCTTAGGTGAAGCGGTGTTGTTAACGACCTGCAATCGACTCGAAGTTTATGTGGTGGGAGACGAAGCCGCCGCGCTCCACGCCAGAAAGGCTTTGTTAATGGCGACCGGAGTAGAAGCCGAATTTTTAGATAACCATTTAAAAGCCATCCCTGGACAAAAAGCCGTCGAACATTTATTTGCGGTCGCGGCAGGCATTGATTCTCAAATGGTGGGTGAAGCGGAAATCGCCGGCCAAGTAAAACAAGCCTATGCCGATGCCTTAGCCCGCGGAATGACCGGTCCGGTTCTCAACAGAGTTTTTCAAAAAGCGTTTCAAGCAAGCGCATGGGCGCGCACCCACACGGGCATCGCCCAAGGCCAGGTGAGTTTAGGAAATATTGTCGTGGATCTCGCAAGTCGCGTGTTTGGATCCTTAGAGGGAGCCCGAATTTTAGTTTTAGGAACGGGAGAAGTGGGACGGCAAGTGGTGCAGGCCTTGGTATCACGCGGAGCCACACAAATTTCTGTAGCTTCGCGAACATTTGAGAATGCCCGAATTTTAGCGGAAGAGTTTGCTGGTTCGTCACTTATTTTAACCGATGCCCTTCGCCAAATTCACAATCATGATGTAATTATTGGTTGTGCTCAAGTGGATCGCCCACTGCTAGTCCACGAAAGTATTTTAGAGGTTATTACCCGACGCCAAGACCAACCGTTGCTAATGGTAGACCTGGGTGTGCCGCGAAATTTCTCATCAGAATGTCGCCAGCTCGACGGAGTTTACTTAAGTGACTTAGACGATTTATCCGCTGTAGCCAATACGCGCCTGCAGGCACGACTCGCGGAAGTGGGTCGCGCCCGTGAAGCCCTAGAGAAAAAAGCCGAACGTGCTTGGTTGGCTACCCACTCTCACCCTTCAAACGAAACCCCATGAAGTATACAGTACTCATTGTTGATGACGAAAAATCGACGCGCGATGGACTAAGACTCGCCCTCGAAGATAAATACGAAACCTTTATTGCAAAAGACGCCACGGAGGCGGCGCGACTCATGCAGGATATTAAACCTGATGCGGTGCTGACCGATTTACGCATGGCCGGCGAAGATGGCATGGCTGTCATTGATCGCGCGTTAAAATTATCACCCCAGCCCGTCTGTATTATGATGACTGCGTATGGAGACGTGGAAACCGCCGTGAAAGCAATGAACAAGGGTGCTTATTGGTTTTTACAAAAACCGGTAGATTTAAGACAGTTAGAAATTATTTTAGAACGCGGGCTAAAGGCGAGAAACACGGAGAAAGAAGTGGTCGCCCTAAAAACAAGACTGGATAAAAAATTCGCTTTAGGAGAAGTCATTGGTTCATCTGCCGCTCTGCAAAAAGCGATTGAACAGGTTCGCACCGTGGCGTCTTCCAATGCGACGGTATTACTCCAAGGAGAAACAGGTACCGGAAAAGAGCTATTTGCCCAAATGGTTCACCAGGCGAGCCCGCGCGTTAAAGGTCCTTTCATTGCCGTTCATTGTGCTGCCATCCCAGCAAATCTTTTAGAGAGTGAACTCTTTGGTCATGAAAAAGGAGCCTACACGGGTGCAAACGAAAGACGTGTGGGACGATTTGAATCGGCCGATGGAGGAACTTTATTTTTAGACGAAATCGGGGAAATTGATGCGACCACGCAAATAAAACTTTTAAGATTTTTAGAAACGCGAAGCGTCGAACGTTTGGGCTCACATAAACCCATTTCCCTGGATCTTCGTTTAGTCTGTGCGACGAACAAAGATTTACGACAAATGGTGGCCGAAGGAAAATTTAGAGAAGATCTATTTTATCGATTATCAGTGGTGCCCCTGAGACTGCCCCCGTTGCGCGAAAGAAAAGATGATATTCCCTTACTGATTACCCATTATCTTAAAAAATTCTCACAGGAGAATAATTTACCTGAGGCCAAAATATCGACCACCGCCCTGCCCTTTTTGGTTGGATACAGCTGGCCAGGAAACATTCGCGAATTAAGAAACACATGCGAAAACCTTTCCGTTTTAAAATCAGGCAAGACCATCGAAGTAGCAGATTTGGATTCAAGGCTTACCCAACCCGCGGCGGTTATTCCACTCGTCCATCCGCTGACGCTTCAGCCCGGGGTTTTTGATAAGGAGCAAAACGAGAAAAACCTCTTAAAACAGGCCCTAGCTAACGCGGGTGGCAATCGAACCAAAGCCGCCGAATCATTAGGTATTTCTCGTCGCACCCTCCACCGAAAACTTTTGCAATGGCCCGAACTTGAGGTGGAAATAAAACCCAATTCTTAAAATGTTCAGAATCTTATTATTTCTTTGTTTAGTATCACGCCTCCCGGCTATTGAAATTGTTGGGTCGGATATTCTTAAGGAGACCCTGAAGGATATCGAAAAACTCCCAGGCGCACCCAAGCCCAGTTTTAATGGCACCATGCCCGCCCGCCGAGCGCTCTTGGAAGATCGCGCGAGCATCGGAATATTTTTCTTAAGAGAAAATGATGAGGATCCCAAGCCGCCCGCCGGAATTTTCTACAATCGTTATTTACTCGCGA
Source organism: Opitutales bacterium (assembly GCA_040398065.1). GTDB lineage: Bacteria > Verrucomicrobiota > Verrucomicrobiia > Opitutales > UBA953 > UBA953. The sequence goes on from JBBAUU010000004.1 coordinate 9,953, forward strand.
ATGCTGCTGCCGCTTTGATTGTTCATAAAGAAAATCAATTAACTCAGATAAACCTAGAGGGACTTAGAGGAATATTTTCTAAATCAGCCCGCTATCCTGCAACGAATTGGAACGACTTACCCGGGGCTAACCAATCTGAAATTATTTCCCCTATCATTTATTCCCCTCGCGGTTCGTTTGTCCAAGAGTTCTTTACGGGCTTCGTTATGAATGGAGATGAGTATAAAACGAACGTAAAACAAAGATTAGAAAATATCACCATTCAGGAAAACATTGAATCAAGATTTGGGATAGCGGTCATCATGCCAGTGGACACACCCAGCGCGGGGCGAGTTATGGCGATCGCCGATGGAAGACCCGGCCGCCCCTCGGTTGCCTATACGCCCAACGAGATGAATATTTATAACGGCGACTACCCACTGCGCCTTCCTCTTTATATTTATGTTAGGAGCGACAAAGAGAAAGAACTGGGCAAAATTTTAAGCTGGTTAATGTCGGACGAGGTTGCCGAAAGAATAAAAAAACAGGGCTTATACCCCGCTCCTAAAGCAATTCGGGCTAGACTGTCCCAAAGGCTTGACAGGTAAGCCCTCGAGCGGTTCTCCTTGTTTCTTCGAAAGCGCGTGTAGCTCAATGGTAGAGTACCACCTTGCCAAGGTGGCTGTTGCTGGTTCAAGTCCAGTCGCGCGCTCCAATTTTTAACGGTTAACTAATTCGACGAAGGAATAGTGACCGTTATTTTAAGACCCCGGGGGTTAACATTACTCGCCCCCACGGTACCGCCGTGCAATTCGGCTACCTGTCGAACAATACTTAACCCGAGTCCACTACCCCCCGCCCGGCGAGATTTATCGGTTCTAAAAAATCGATCAAAGATTCGTGAGATGTCGGAGGGCGAAACGCCCGACCCATCGTCTTCCACTTCCAAAGTGAATCCACCGTCGGATTCAAAAGTTCTTAAAACAATTTGGGTGGCACCAGCGGCGTGTGATAGCGCGTTATCAATCAGATTTTGAATGAGTCGACGTGCTTGCACTGGGTCTGCGACGCCGCCGTTGTTATCACCTAAATCAAGTTTCAGTTCCACGTGGGCAGCGCGACAGCGTGCGGCAAATTCCTCGGCGACCTCGTGGCAGGCCCGGTGAATAGCGCCAGGTGTATAATTCATGGCGTCGGTTGAACTCTCTAAACTGGCCAAGGCGAGTAGGCCTTCGACTAAACTTTGTAATCGCCCCACCGAACCGACAATTTTTTTAATGAAACGCGTACGATCTTCAGGAGAGAGTATTTCAAAATCATCCGCTAGGGTTTCGGCATAGCCACGGAGAATAGTTACCGGTGTTCGTAAGTCGTGAGAAACATTGGTCACAAATTCTCGTTCCATTGATTGCAGACGCTTTAAAGCCGTCACTTCGGTTAAAACGAAAATAACCGCACCTTCACCGAAGGCCTCGGGATCGGTTTGCGCTCCTGAGGCTTGCACCCATGCATCGGCCAAGGGTGAACGATGTAATAAAATAGTGGAACTCGCCCCGCCCTCTTTGCGCACGCGACGCACCAAATCAATAAACTCTGCGCTCTTAACTAAAGGAATAAAAGATGCGCCCAATTCATCTTCTCTTATATTAAATAGTTCTTTCGCAGCTGGGTTTGCCAGACGAAGTAAATCTTTAGCGTCCACCACCAACACGGCGTCAGTGAGCGGCGAAAGCAGTGTTTCAATACGCTTTGAAGCCGCTAAACTGATTTCACCCTCAGTCAGCGATTTACCTTCAATGGCGTGGTATAGGTCATTGAAACCAAACCACGAAACCAACCAACCCGCTGGGCGGTTATCAAAATTATTTTGTAAGATAGCCCGACGAGCCCAACGCACCAAGTCATCTAAGACCAAAAAAACATAGATTAAAAAAATAAAACTGAGCCCCAATAAAATCCAAGGGAGCGTGCTCATCTCATTTAATTAGAAATACGATAACCCACCCCACGAATCGTTTCAATGGTATCTCCGGCCGAACCTAATTTTTCACGCAAGCGACGCACGTGAGTGTCCACCGTCCGTGTTTCTAAATCGGGCGAATAATTCCAAACATCAGCCAACAATTCTTCACGTGATTGTACCCTGCCCTTACGATCTAATAAAATACGCAGAAGTTTAAATTCAGTGGCGGTGAGATCTACTACGCTGCCATCCGCGGTCACTTCATGCTTCTCGATGTCCATTAATAAACCACCTGCGCTTAAACGCGTTGAAGGTTTGGCGGCTGCTGATTTAGCGCGACGGAGAAGAGATTTAACCCGCAGAAGCAGTTCACGTGCATCAAACGGTTTGGTCATGAAATCATCGGCGCCTGATTCTAAACCTTTAACCTTGTCGGTGATATCACCTTTAGCGGTGAGGAAAATAATTGGAATATCTTGCAGCACTCCATCTCCGCGAATCATTCGTAAAAGTTGAACCCCCGAAAGATCAGGCATCATCATATCTAAAATAATTAAGTCAGGACGAAGGTCTCTCGCTAAGCCGATCGTGCGTAGTGGGTCGTTGATAGCACGCACCGCATAGCCAGCCTGCTTTAATTTATATTCCAAGAGCTCGGTGACATCGACCTCATCATCGACCACAAAAATTCTCTTCATGTGCTCGGTGTCTTGGTTGGACATGACTCGAATAAACCAGAGCCCAAGAATTTATCCAGAAAATAAAGACAATTATGTCAAACTTGTTACACGACCCATAAAAACACCTAAGTTATTCATTTAGAACAACTTAAATAAAAAGTTCCACGTGGAACACCCTGTTTAAAATTAAGAACCGTGGGCCCTAAATAAAACCATGAGCAGGGATATATCGGCCGGGTTAACCCCACTGATTCTACTAGCCTGCCCTAGGTTTATCGGATTCACCGCCACAAGCTTTTGTCGGGCTTCATTGCTTAATCCGTACGCCTTTAGGAAATCAAACCCCACCGGAACCTTGAAATTATCAAGATCATGAAGCTTGCGCGCGGATCTTAGTTCCCTGCTTAAATAGCCCTTATATTTGACCCGATAAAGCACCTCTGCCCTTACCTCAGGCGTTTCTGCATTAAATGAAGGCGGCAGATCGTCTGGCGTGCTATCAATGTTTCTCCGTAAGACGTCCCCGGCTATACCCCCTGCTATATTAATCTTCTCCATGTATTCTACCCAGTGGTTCACCCTTTCAACCTTATGTTGAATGCGGCCCAAGCGCTCGGGGCTTACTAAGCCATAGTTAGAGATTTTAGAGTTAAGCCTTAGTTCGGCGCTGCCATGATTAAATAAAAGTCTGTATTCGGCTCGGCTGGTAAACATTCGGTAAGGTTCCTGGGTGCCTTTGGTTACTAGGTCGTCGATTAACACTCCAATATAGGCCTCATCTCGTCCTATAACCATGGGAGTCAACCCTTTACAAACCGCTGCTGCGTTTACACCAGCCACTAAACCTTGGGCGCCAGCTTCTTCATAACCAGACGTACCATTGATCTGGCCCGCAAAGAATAATCCCTGAACCTTCTTGGATTCGAGGGTCGGATAAAGCTGGGTCGGTGGCGCAAAGTCGTATTCGACGGCATAGGCTGGTCTTAACATCACGGCTTTTTCTAATCCCGCGATTGAATGAAGCATTTCAAGCTGAACCTCGAATGGTAAGGATGTCGAAAGCCCATTGATGTACCATTCGTTGGTATTTCGACCTTCAGGCTCCAAAAAGAGCTTATGGCTTTCTTTTTCGGAGAACTTAACAAACTTATCTTCAATCGAAGGGCAATAGCGTGGACCGACGCCTTTGATCTCGCCGCCATAAAGGGGGGAGCGGTGGAGGTTATCTTGCACAATCTTGCCGGTTAAGCCGGTAGCCTGGGTCATCCAGCAGGAGACTTGGTTGGAACCAGGAGTCCAGCCGGGGAGGGTTTGACCAGAGTGTTCCACGTGGAACAAGTCGCCATCTTGGCGCGTGTCATGGAATGCAAAAAGAGTAGGGGACTCGTCGCCCGCCTGCTCCTCGCATTGTGAAAAATCAATCGAGCTTCCAAGGATTCTGGGAGGGGTGCCAGTCTTAAGTCTTTGTAACTCTATACCAGCATCTAAGAAACTGCTGGACAACGACTTAGAACTAAAGTCACCCAATCTTCCTCCCTCGGTTTTATTGGAGCCGATGTGCATTAAACCTCTTAAGAATGTGCCCGTCGTGACGACCACGGTTTTAGAGTAGAAGGATAAATCTAGATTGGTGTTTACGCCGACAACTTTGCCGTGATCAAAGATTAAGCCGGTGACCATGGCCTGGAAAATGGTAAGTCCGGGCTGAAGTTCGCAGCGGTGCTTGAGGCGGAACTGATAGGCTTTTTTATCACACTGGGCGCGGGGGGCCTGGACGGCAGGGCCCTTAGAAGAATTAAGCAGTCGCCATTGGATTCCGGTTACGTCGGCGGTGATTCCCATTTCGCCACCTAGGGCATCGATTTCCCTAACAATGTGACCTTTGGCTTGGCCCCCGATGGCGGGGTTACAGCTCATTTGAGCAATGGTATCAATGTTTCCGCTAAGTAATAAAACATCCACACCCATGCGCGAAGCAGCTAATGCGGCCTCAACTCCGGCATGGCCAGCCCCACAGACAATCACGTCGTAGGGCTTTTGTGGGCCGAGTCTTATTTCTTTAGCGGGTTGCATAGGAGGAGTTCCTCCTAGCAGAGGAAATCACTTACCTATGCAGAAGGAAGCGAACAACTTGTCCAGCATTCGCTCATTATCAATTCTTCCCACGACTTCCCCAAGGGAGTCAAGGGCCTCCCGACCGCGGGTGGCAGCTAATTCGGTGTGAACTGGGGCCGATAAATGACGAATGGCTTCAGTGAGGGCCTCGGCCGCATGTTTTAGGGCTTCGGCATGACGTACGCTGACAATGAGGTCTTCGGCTCCGGGGGCCAACTGACGCGACACAAGGATATCGCCTAGGCGAGATCTTAAATTCTCGGCGTCTCGCCCATCCAGTAGGCAGGTTTTAATTTTAATATAATCCGGTAAGAAATTTTTGAAATCAGGATGCTCTGGTAAGTCCGACTTATTTTTGACGACCAGAGTTTTCTCTGGGTTTAATAAAACTAAAAGTGAGTCGGGCAGGGCAGGGGGCGGAAGTGAAGCGTCGACCACTAAAATAATAAAGTGAGCTGACTCAGCTTGTTCGAGGGAGCGCACCATGCCCGCTTTTTCTAAAACCGATCCACCATCACGCAATCCGGCGGTATCGATGGCCGTCACCGCTAAAGGTAGTCCAGCAATGGGTGCTTCAAGGAAGTCGCGCGTGGTTCCTGGTTCATCACTAACGAGGGCACGTTGAGTTCCCGAAAGTACATTTACTAAACTAGATTTTCCAGCGTTGGGAGATCCGACAACGACTAATTTTAAACCATTTCTAATCACCGAATCATGTTTAGAGGATGCCGCGTATCCATAAAGTTCTGACGCAATATTACCCAATAAAATCAATGGCCCTTGTGGGTTTTCTGCCCCAATGTCTTCTTCAGGAAAATCAATATGCGCTTCCAGAATGGCGAGCGCTTGTAATAGGCGATCCGTCCAATCCGCTACTAACTTTCCCATTTCACCGGCCAGCATTCGACGTGCCGATGAAAGCGCGCGTTCGGAGCTCGCATGAATTAAATCTGCGACAGCTTCCGCTTGAGTTAAATCAATTTTGCCAGCTAAGAAAGCGCGACGCGTAAACTCACCTGGTTCAGCCATGCGACAACCACGAGCCATACAATCTTCGATAAGTCGACGGATGATGAGCGGATTTCCGTGACAGGTGATTTCTAATGAATCGCTGCCCGTAAAAGATTTACCGCTAGCCCAGAGAAGTGCGACGACTTGATCAATGGGTTCATTTTTTAAATCACGCCAGATTCCTGTGGTCGCCTGTTTGATGATTAAGGAATTTTTTCGACCAAAGGCAGATTGAATAATACTAGGTGCGAGGGGTCCATCCACCCGCACCACCGCCAGGGCTGATTTTCCTGAGGGGGTAGAGGTTGCAACGATGGTATCAAGGTCGGACATATTAGAGACTCAACTATCCCAACCAGGTCGGGGCGGGGTGGCAAGCGGTGTCATAAAATTGAAAAGGCTGGAAGGATGGCCCGAGAATGCCAAAGTCTTCAGCATACTACCGTGGAACTACACCCATTTTTAAATCCAACCCAGGCCGACCAGATTGCTGCCGCTCATGGAACTCCCTGTTTCGTCTACGACGAGGCGACCTTAACCGCCCAAGCCAAGGCGATGTTAGCCTTTCCTAATTCCTTTGGTCTCACGGTGAGGTTTGCAATGAAGGCGTGTCCCAACGCATCCATTCTAAGACTCTTTCACGGATTAGGATTAAACTTCGATGCGAGTTCGGGATGGGAAGTTCGTCGAGCCATCCACGCCGGGGTTTCTCCAGAAAAAATTTCCTTATCCTCACAAGAATTACCCGAAGACTTTGCTGAGCTCTTAAAACTGGGAGTCCAAGTTAACGCGTGCTCACTCAATCAGATTGAGCGCATTGGCCGCGCCTTACCCGGACACAGTATCGGTGTACGCTTTAACCCAGGTCGCGGATCGGGTGGCACGGGTAAAACCAATGTCGGCGGATCTGACTCATCGTTCGGAATTTGGTACGAGTGGGTCGACCAAGTAAAAAAGATTGCCGAGACATATAAATTAAAAGTCATCCGCATTCACACGCACATTGGTTCGGGTAGCGACCCGCTGGTTTGGCAAGAGGTCTCCGCGTCCAGTCTTGCGCTCGTTAAATTATTTAGCGAGGTGACCACGCTTAATTTAGGTGGAGGATATAAAATTGCACGCGTGGCGGGAGAGAAGGGCACGGACCCACAAAAAATCGGCGTACCCGTAAAACAAGCTTTCGAAGATTTTGCTAAAGCCGAAGGAAGAAAACTTAAACTAGAAATTGAACCAGGAACGTTCTTGGTTGCGAATGCTGGAGCCGTGCTTTGCAAAGTTCAGGATATTGTTTCTACCAATTCCCGAAAATTTATTAAAATAGATTCTGGAATGACGGAAATTTTAAGACCATCGCTCTATGGTGCCCAGCACCCCATTTATTTATATCCCAAAACAAAATCCTCGAAGACAGAAGATTATGTCATCGTTGGTCATTGTTGTGAGTCCGGAGATTTACTTACTTGTGCACCGGGCGAACCCGAAACGCTTGCCGCAAAAAATCTTCCCGAAGTACAAACGGGAGATCTTTGCGTGATTGGTGGAGCGGGTGCCTATTGTGCCGGAATGAGCACAAAAAATTACAATTCTTTTCCCGAGGCCCCTGAGGTTTTAATCCATACAAACGGAACTGCTAAATTGATTCGTCGTCGTCAGACCTTAAATCAAATTTTCCAAAACGAAATCGGCGGAGACGTTTAAAAGTGTTACATTGTCCACCCCTGGGTTCAGTAGTCCCTTCTTCTCCGCATGCCACGGTGGTCTCTTTGCCCACGCTGGCTGACATCGAAGGCTATGAAAGAAAAGAAGCTCACGTTTGGGGAAAAATTTCCGCAGGCTATCCCCGGTTCGTCCGTAATCGCTTAGTACAAGAAGCCGCAAAACAGGCCGCTCAAAAACATCAGAGAGTAGGTGAGCTCTTTCCTGTGGTTTCTTTAAGGTCAGCCCAGGATTTATTAAAGTGGGCCGGAATTTTTAATGCACAGGTGGATCTAGAGGCAGATTGGGTTTTGATTTCTCTACCCGCCGGGCCTGCCGCAGAAAAGTTAGCCAAATTGATCCAACATACAGGCATACTGATTTCATCCCGCCAAGCCGAAGCTTATTTAAAAAATGTCCCATGGCAGGAAAACGCGAGTGCCACGGGAAAAATAAAATCCTTCTGTGCATCTTATTTAGCCGAAGCAAAAGTTGAAAACATTTTAATTTCACTTTCAGGAATGAACGCAGCTTATGCGGCGATGACGGCGGTTAATCAGATTCAAAAGCCGAAAGGTAAAAATGTCTGGATTCAATTGGGCTGGCTTTATGTCGACTCCGCCAAAATTTTAGAAAAAAACACATCAACCGAACATATTTTCATAAAAAATATTCAGGAGCTCGATAAGGTTGAGCAGATTTTAAAAGAGGGCAGGGTGGCGGGTGTTTTTGCCGAAGCTCCGAATAACCCACAGTTGGAGACCCCAGACATTCCGAAACTTCGCCAGCTCTGTGATAAGTATGGTGCAAAACTAGTTTTGGATCCCAGTGCGGTGAGTATCGCAACGCTCGATCTTTTGCCTTATGCTGACATCTTGTGTTCGAGCTTAACTAAGTATGCAGCGAGTGAAGGTGATGTCATGGCCGGAATTTTGGCGGTGAATGAAACTAAGCCCGATGCCGCGCTGTTAATTCAGGAAGCCAAAAAGATTATTGAACCTTTACATCCACTCGATGCCGAGGTCTTAGCGCGCCAAATCTCAAAAATGAATGAGGTGCTTGGTGTGGTGAATGCCAGTGCGATCATTATCGCTCAGCGTCTATCTAAGCACCCTGCCATTTCCCTTGTCAGAACCGCGGAAACGGTTGCTACGAAAGAAAATTATAAAAAATTAAAAAGACCCGGCGCGGGCATTGGCTCTTTGATTACGATTGAACTCAAAAAAGAAATGAGAGGCGTTTATGATAAGTTAGAGTGTGTAAAGGGACCAAGTTTTGGTTTAGAATTCACCCTAATATCACCCTATTTATGGTTGGCACATTTTGATGAGGTAACGACAGAGGCAGGGAGAAAAGAAATTAAGTCTGCTGGATTAGATCCCGATCTTTTAAGAATTTCTATTGGATTAGAGCCGGTGGAGGAAATTTGGAGCATGTTAGAAAAAGCCCTTAAATAAAAAACCCACCAGTGCGGTGGGTTTTGTAGTTTAGCTTTCTTCTTCCGCGCGATCGTCGTCTTCATCCGAATCCAACGCCCCAACTTTTTTGCCCTCGGCTTTTTTAGCCTCTCTCGCTTTCACCATTTTATCTCTAAAGGCCTGACGCTCTCTGGCGGAAATTTTAGCCGCTTCGGGGTCGAGTTTATTTAACTGCTCATCAAAGATTTTACGATAGGCTTGATCGGAGTTCGTTGATTTGGTGCGTGCTTGTTTATATTCCGCTGAGGTTTTAACTAGTTGAGCGTGGTCAGACTTAGCTTGTTGTTGGGCGCTAAGAACTTCAGGAATTTCGTTAACGCGCTTTTTAGCCTCAACCAAACGAACGTGATCCGCGTCAACAGCCTTGTCGGTGTTGCCTTTAGACGTGTCCATGGGCTTGGCATTAAGTCCGGTTGTGAGAATCCCAATCAGGAGTAGATTGGAGAGGAGGGGGAGTGATTTGTGCATAGGATTTAATAATCAACGATGAGAAAAAGTCTGATTACTAACATTTCAACTATCTCCCTATGATGTTCATCCCATGAATAAAAACCCATAGAAGCGCGTGGGTGTTTTGTCTCCTGGTCGTTCAATCTAAACTTGTGAATTCGGCGTAAATGCAGAAGGTAAACCCATGCGAAACAAACTGATTATCGAAACGCTGGGCACTTTCTTTATTTGTTTGGTTAGCATACTTACCTCCAATCCGCTTTCGGTCGCCGCCGTTTTATGCGGAATGATTTATATGGGCGGGAATATTTCCATGGCCCACTATAATCCAGCCGTAACCTTAGCGTTTTTTCTGCGCAAAAAGCTGACGACCAAAAGACTATTTGGTTATATGGCAGTCCAGTTTTTTGCCGCATTATTAGCTGCCACCGTGGTGGGAATTTTTCACGGACACACTGCCGAGAGGGCACGAGATATTGTCGAAGCTCTCGGGGAAAATACATTCTCGGGCGCCGGAATTGGTTGGTTTGGCGAAGCTGCTGGCACGTTTATTTTAGCTTTCGTCATTTTAATGGTGGGGACGTCGCGACGCACCGCTGGTAATAGTTACTTCGGCATCGCCATCGCCTTAACGGTTTTTGGAATAATTAGCACATTTTCATCTTTAAGCTTGGCTCTGAATCCAGCCGTCCACGTAGCCAACGAGTTTGTGGGCCTGGTGGGTGCTCTCAATGCTGACGATTCTGTATTAAAAGCCTTATCACAGGAGTTCACGTTTTTAGCCCACGGCCTTCCCCGAACCCTTTTAGATCTATTCTTCATGTTCTTGGGTGGAACAGCCGCAGCGGTGTTGTTTGTTAAAATGTTCCCCGAGGATAATTAAAACGTCACACGAGAAGGCTTGCTGGGCTCGTTAATTTAACCAGTTTAGGGTTATGGAAATTCTCATAAAATCACATAAACACTACGGTACTTTATTACTCGCATTGGTATTAGCAGTCATCGTGGTGACTTTAATCAAGGGCCCCAAGCCCGTCTTCCAACGTATTGTAGCCGTGTTAGTGGATATTAATTTACTCGTTGGATTGTCGGTGGCCTGGAATTCAAACAAATCTTTTTCCTTACTACACCCGCTATTAGCTTTGGGCGCGGTTGGATTATTACATGCGAGCGCCAAGAGTGATAATGCGGCCAAAGTAGTCCGATGCTTCTCGATTGCATTAGTTTTACTCATCACCGCATGGGCGGTTCACGCTAACTGGGGTCCAGATTTCCTTAAAAATGTTTGGATGGTTAATTTTCCAGGTCAAAGCGTCCCCGTTGCTCCGGTAGCACAATAATAGCAGATGGTTTGACTCGAGGGAGTTGTGGCTCTCGTTGACCAAACTCATCGAGGGCTATAACCATAATAAAAAATGCTAAGGCTCGCCCTCAATATGCTTTTTGGAGACACCGCTAAGTTGGCGATGCTTCTTTGTGGGTTGGCTTTCTCGGCACTCTTAATGGCGCAGCAAACGTCGGTGTTCTTCGGAATCATGAGTTGGACGTACACGCCCGTGGTTAACATCCGTGCACACGTTTGGGTGAGCGATCCGATGGTTGAACAGGCCAATGATGCCAAGCCGATGCGCGATACGGAATTGGGTCGAGTGCGCTCCGTGGATGGTGTGGCTTGGGCTGCTCCCTTACACACATCATTTTTACAAGCACGCATGGTGGATGGTAATTTCAAATTAATTACGATGGTGGGAATTGATGCCGATACTTTTGCGGGCGCACCCGCTCAACTTAGCCAAGGACAAATCGATGATCTGCGTCTTCCTAACACGGTGATTGTTGATGAATGGGGCGCTCAACTGATGGGTCGTCAGGTTAAAGGACCCGACGGAAAAATAACCACAGTACCATTAAAACCCGGTGACGTCTTTGAAATCAATGATATCGAAGCTCGTATCGTTGGAATTTGTAAAGTGCGTCGCGCATTTACGGGCGGGCCGTTTGTTTATACGACTTATGATCGCGCGAAGTCCTATACACTCGGCGCACGAAGAACCTTAAGTTTTATGTTGGTCGAGCCTGCGGCGGGTGTAACTCCTACACAACTCTGTGAACGTATTGAAAATGAAACAGGTCTTAAAGCTTGGACAACGGATACAGTCATTTGGGATTGGACGGATCGCAGTTTAGCACGAGCAACCTTTTGGTGGTTCTGGAAAAACACTGGCATTCCTTTTTCGTTTGGTACGGCAGTCGCACTTGGACTTTTCGTGGGCATAGCGATATCGGGCCAAACCTTTTATTCCTTCGTTTTAGAAAATCTAAAATACTTTGCCGCGATTAAAGCAATGGGCGCGAGTATGCGCGTATTATCGGCCATGTTATTTGTTCAGGCTACAACGGCAGGCTTAATTGGATTTGGTTTAGGCGCCGGAATGGCTCAAGCGATTGGCCGCGTGATGATTGAAAAAGGCATGCCGCCTTTTGTGATGTTTCCCCAAATTTTAATTGCGACTCTGGTGCTCACGATGGGCATCAGTTTCGTCTCCGCAATTATTGGCATTGTTAAGGTGTCGCGCGTCGACGCCGCTACCGTTTTCCGAGGATGACACATACTATTGCAGTCGCCGCCCGTCAGGTGGATATTTCTTTTGGATCAGAAGAAGCCAAAGTCATTGCCCTCAATCACACTGATTTTTCTGCCCACACGGGTGAGTTGATTATGTTGGTTGGTCCATCGGGTTGCGGTAAAACCACCTTACTTTCTGTGATTGCCGGAACACTCACCCCACAGTCGGGAGAAATCGAAGTGTTTGGTCAAAGACTTGATGGTTTAAGCCAAGAAGAACTCACCACCTTTCGCCGAAAAAATCTCGGATTTGTTTTTCAGTCCTTTAATTTAATTCCCACCCTTTCGGTGGTCGAGAACGTGATGATACCTCTATTAATCCAGGGTGCCAGTCACTCCGTAGCTAAAAAGAAAGCGATAGAGATTTTAGAAAAGGTGGGCTTAAGGGGCAGGGAAGAAGGTAAGCCCAATGCACTTTCGGGCGGACAACAACAACGCGTCGCCATTGCGCGCGCACTTGTGCACGAACCGCCATTGTTAATTTGCGACGAGCCCACTTCGGCTCTCGATAAAGACACCGGTGCACAAATAATGGAAATGATTAGAGAACTTTCCCGTGCTCCTAACCGATGTGTGGTAGTGGTCACACACGATTTTCGAATTTTTAAATACGCCGATCGCATCGCGGAAATGGAAGACGGAAAAATCAAACGCGTCGTCGACGATCCCCGAACCTTAGACCCTACCTACCTTTAAAAGCCATGTTCAAAAAACGAATCCTTCTCATTATTGTAGCTATCGCCGGTGCGATTGCTGCGTTTCAATTAACCCGTGGTACAGCCTCCGAGGTGGCGATTAAACCGCCGCCCTACGAGCCCGCCGTAAGAGACAAGAACGGATTAATTTCCGCAGCTGGTTTGGTTGAAGCATTAGCAGAAAACACATCGGTGGGTTCACCTAATTCGGGAACGGTTGCCGTTATTCATGTTAAAGTTTGGGATAAGATTAAAGCGGGTCACGCTTTACTCACTTTAGATGGACGTGAATTAAATGCGCAGCTCGAAGTACAAAACGCCGCAGTCACCGCAGCTGAATCTGCCGCCGAACGCGCCATCGATCAGTCTAAACGTTGGACCAGTATTAAAGACAGTGGTGCGGTCAGCGCATCCGATTTAATTAATTATCAAATGGCTGCTAAAGAGGCCCAAGCGAAATTAAATTTAGCACGAGCTCAAGCTGACCAATTGAAAGTCATGATTGACCGTTTGGTTGTCCGTTCCCCTATCGATGCCACGGTTTTACAAGTTAATGTAAGGGTCGGTGAGTTTGTGGCGGCGGGCATGAAGGCTCCAGTGATTTTAGGTAATATCGATCAATTACAAATTCGTTGTGATGTAGACGAGCAGTTGGCCACACGAGTGCGTGAGGGCTTGCCTGCGAAAGGATATCTCAAGGGCGAAAGTACACGCACTGGTGCGACCGATCGAGCGATACCGTTAAAGTTTTTAAGAATAGAGCCCTTTGTTATTCCCAAAGTTTCCTTAACCGGTGCGAGCGTTGAGCGCGTTGACACACGCGTCCTCCAAGTCATCTACCAATTTGATAGACCCGCCGACCACAACATTTTCGTGGGTCAGCAAATGGATGTTTATATCGACACTTCAAAATCTTCACCGGCGAATGAAGCAGTTAAATAAAAAGTTTTTTATAACAGCCGCCTTAATTTTGGTTGGCTGTGCGCATGAAGCTGCGGTGCGTCCGGATGGACTTACGCCGGTGAGCGAATTTTCCTACAAGATAACGGAAGGAAAAGTTGCCGAAGACCAATGGTGGAAGTCTTTCAAAGATTCGAACCTCGATGCTTTAATAGAGAGAGCCCTTAAGGCTAATCCTGATTTGGCTATTGCCCAAGCTCACTGGCGAGAAGCCCGCGCAAGTGTGGCGGCGGTAAACGCCCAATTGCTTCCTCGCGTGGATGCACAGGCCTCCTATCAATCGAGCCGAACCTCGGCAAATACCGGACGAGATTTTCCTGGGATGCCTCGTCGGTTTGATACTTTAACGGTGGGTGGTCAGGTAAATTGGGAAATAGATTTTTGGGATAAAAATAAATTAAGTTCGGAGTCAGCGGTCGCCGAAGCCGTCGCTGCCGGTTACAGCGTAGAAAACGCCAAAGTATCTTTAATCGCTGAAGTGTCCCGACTCTGGTTTGCAATTCAATCAGCTCGTATCGACGCCGAATGTTTATCGGACGAGTTTAAAGCGCGATATCGTGAAATGGAGATCACCGAGAAAGCGGTGAATGCAGGATTACTTTCCACTGATCCGCTTTCCACAACTCAACTGGCCGCCGCCCAAGCAAAATTAGATATGTCGAATGCTGCCCGCCGTCTCGCGGCCTACGAATCAGCCCTCCGCGCTTTGATTGGTGCACCACAAACCGAGAAGCTTCCGGCAACGATTTCAACCGAAGTAAAAATTAAAAAGGTCCGTCCTAACTTTAGTGCCGGTATTCCTTCGCAACTTTTATTAAGTCGTCCCGATCTTGCCGCCGCCTCGATGAGATTAGATTCTGCGATGGCTCGTGAAGGTGTGGCGCGTTCCGATTTTTATCCATCGGTGACTCTTAATGGCCAACTCGGTTGGCAGGCTGATCCTGCATCTAAAATTGCCAAAGGCTCATCGGGCTTCTGGTCTTTAATGCCCGCCATTGATATTCCTTTGTTTGATGGTGACCGACGAGAATCGCAACTCGAGGTTGCGCGCTCACGCATAGACTTAGCCGGTGCTGAATGGCGTAAGGCTGTTCTTAATGCTTTTCGTGAAGTTGAAGTAACGCTCGTGGATATTCGTGAACTGGAAGATGAAGTTAAATTAGCTGAAAGAGTTTTAGAAGCGGTAACCCAAAGACTCGAGAATGCCAAAACACGTTACACCGCAGGCGTTGCCGATGAGCGCGAGGTTGTGATTGCCACACGTGATCTCGCTCTAGCGCGTCGCACCCACGCCAATTTAGAATTAGAAATTTGTCAGGCCACCGTTCGTCTCGCTGCCGCCACAGGTGGTGGTTGGAAGAAATAAAAAAGCCCCAGTTTCGTGGGGCTTTTGTTTAAAGCGGTTAAGCTTTAATTTGTGGGCGCTTAGGATCTGGCCAATCGATGTGGAAGAACTCGCCACGTGGCTTGTCGGTGCGCTCGTAAGTATGAGCGCCGAAGAAGTCACGTTGTCCTTGTAATAGATTTTGAGGCAAGCGCTCGGTGCGGTAGGAATCGAAGTAAGAGAGTGCCGAGCCTAAAGTAGGAACTGGAATTCCATGCTTCACGGCTAACGCGATAACCTTGCGCCAATTCTTTTGCGCCTTCTTCACGGTCTTCTTGAAGTAAGGATCGAGGAGAAGGTTGGCTAATTTAGATTTCTTACCAAAGGCTTCAGTGATTTTTTGTAAGAAGCTCGCACGGATAATGCAACCGCCGCGCCAGATTTGCGCGATTTCACCGAAGTTAAGTTTCCAATTATATTCTTTCTGCGCTTCGCGCATTAATTGGAAGCCTTGAGAGTAAGAACAAATCTTGGAGCAGTAGAGAGCATCACGGATTTGTTCGATGACCTTAGCTTTATCAGGATTGGTCATTGCACGCTTAGGTCCACGCAGGGCTTTTGCAGCAGCGACACGTTCATCCTTGATTGCGGATAAGCAACGAGCGAACACGGCTTCAGCAATCGTAGGAGCGGCCACACCCATGTCGAGTGCGTTAGCGCTGGTCCATTTACCAGTTCCTTTTTGTCCGGCAGTATCAAGGATAACGTCCACTAAAGGAACGCCAGTCTCAGGATCTTTTTGTTTTAAAACCTTCGCAGTGATTTCGATAAGGAATGAATTTAAATCACCCTTGTTCCACTCTTCAAATACAGTACCAATTTCGGTTGGAGTCATACCGAGGAGGCCGCGCATTAAGTCGTACGCTTCGCAGATCATTTGCATATCACCGTACTCGATGCCGTTGTGAACCATCTTCACATAGTGGCCGGCACCATCAGGACCGATATGAGCAACGCAAGGAACGCCACCTTTGATTGGCTTACCGGGTTTTGCACCGGTGAGTTCAACGCCCGTTTGAGCATCTACTTTAGAAGCAACCGCTTCCCAAATAGGTTTTAATTCTTCCCAGGCTTTAGGATCGCCACCTGGCATTAAGGATGGACCGAAGCGTGCACCTTCTTCGCCGCCCGATACTCCCGAACCGATAAAGCGAAGACCTTTTGCTTTGAGTTCGCGTTCACGACGAATCGTGTCGGTCCAAAGTGCGTTACCACCATCGATGATGATGTCGTCTTTTTCAAAAACTGAAGCGAGTTCGTTGATCACGGCGTCGGTCGGAGCGCCGGCCTTAACGAGGATGATCGCCTTGCGTGGCTTCTTTAAGGAAGCGGCGAAGTCTTTCATCGTCACACAGCCAGTAAGTTTACCGGGTGTGCTGGGATTTTCTTTCACAAACTCGTCCGTTTTAGCGGTCGTACGATTGTAGACAGAAATCGCGAAACTGTGGTCCGCGATGTTAAGGGCGAGATTCTGACCCATGACGGCCAGACCAATGAGACCAATGTCGGATTGCATAAGTGACCCCATCGCAATCCTCGGGACCCCTGATGGCAAACCAGAAAAGACCTTTTTTGAGTGTTTTTGAGGGAAAATCGTCACAGCCAGCCCCTTTCACCTCGCTTCGGCCTAAACTGTCTTATTTATAATGACGCTATGTCTCATTTAGCAGGCAAACGCATTGTACTCGGGGTTACCGGCTCGATTGCGGCCTACAAAGCTGCCGATCTGACATCTCAATTGATTAAATACGGGGCAGATGTGCAGGTGGTTATGACTAAGGGTGCCACCCAATTCATAACGCCGATGACTTTGCAGGTTTTATCCAAGAACCCTGTGGGGGTTGATATTTGGGAAGAAGGAAAAAGTTCAGTCCCCGGACATATTGAAATCGCTGATTCGGCGGATTTGTTTCTCGTCGCTCCGCTGTCGGCAAACGTTCTCGCAGAATTTGCCCACGGCTTGGCCCCCGATTTACTCACCTCTATTTATTTAGCCAGCCGTTGTCCGGTGGTATTGGCTCCCGCGATGAACGGAAAAATGTATGAACACGCGGCAACCCAAGCTAATATTAAAACCTTAAAAGCACGCGGACACGTGATGGTTGATCCTGTGGAAGGAATGTTGGCTTGTGGTTATGAAGGTAATGGAAAACTCGCGCCTGTGGATGAAATTATCAGCCGAGTTTTATCAATTTTAGGATAGTTTATGGACGCAAAAGCACTGCGGGAAAACCTGCGGGCCGAGGCCTTATCATTGGGCTTTGATGTCTTTGGCGTCGCTCCCGTCGATGCCGATGTGCAAGCAGACTATTTCAAAAAATGGATTGCTGACGGCATGC
>JBBAUU010000005.1:0-24314 GCA_040398065.1 Opitutales bacterium
AGTGAAGTAATTTATGGATCAAGCAATACCTGTCGTATTTTGCTTTGATGTTAACTTTGTGAACTATGCTGCCGTTGCTACATTTTCCGCGTTCTCCCATTCTAAGTCTAAGTTAAAAGTATACTGGGTCATCCCGAGCGAAGCTGAGAGTGCCGCCGCGCCAATCAAAGAACTTCTCGAAAAGAAAGGCTTAGACATCAGTATTCAAATTGCATCGAACCAACTATTTAGTGATTGGAAAGAATACGGTCATATAAAAAAAGCCGCTTATCAGAGATTGCTGATTCCCGGTACTATCCCTGACGCTAAAATTATATATTTAGACTGCGACCTGATAGTACAAGCTGACCTCAGCGAGTTATTTAAAATAGAAATGGGAAGTAGTAGCGTCGGCGGAGTCTACGATGCGATGGCAGGAAAATATAGTTTAATGCCCAAACCAGATGGCGACCCATACATCAACTCGGGTGTGATGATTCTCAACCTAGAATTACTCAGAAAAAATCAGTTCATAGAAAGGTGTACTGAAATATACCGTAAGTTTATCAAAGAAGTTACTTTCTGTGATCAATGTATCATCAATAAATATAGTGAGGGGCAAAAAGTATTGATCGACCCCAGCTGGAATTATTGTTTTTTTATTTGTCATAACCTTGAGATGTCACCCAGTGAAGCGTCGACTGAATTTCAAGGGGCAAAAATTTTGCATTTTGTTGGGCCCATTAAGCCTTGGTCAGTAAACTGTCCGCCACACCTTGCTGACTATTGGTGGGAGTGTGCCCACAGACTTAATTTACCCAATTTGGAGCGAAAACCTTATAATAACTTGATAGGTAAAAAAAATATCAGAACACGGATCATGGAGAGTTTAGGTAAAAGGGTTCTTAAAATTAAGGTAGTTACGAAGAGAGTGTTTGGCGGGTAGATTCATCGAAAGAAGCCCTCCTGCAGTCTTTTCCCTTCCCTCCTGCTAGCCTGAGTCTCTATTATGCCACTCACGCATGGCCGACGAACATTCCAGTCCCGACTTTGTACACCTGCATGTACACACGGACTACAGCATGCTTGATGGTTGTAGCCGTATTGATCGATTGATGGAACGGGCCTGCGATATGAACATGCGGGCGGTTTCGATTACCGACCACGGAAATCTTTTTGGACTTTTTGATTTTTGGAATGAAGCCCAAAAGAAATCTAAGAACGGCGGAAAACTTAAACCACTCTTAGGCTGCGAACTTTATTTAGTCTGGGATCACGCGCTCACCGATAAGCCTGATCGCCGAGAACATAAATATTATCACATGGGCGTCATCGCCCAAAATTTTAAAGGCTATCAAAACTTAACTAAATTAGTTTCCGATGCCCACGTCCGTGGCCTGCATTATAAACCGCGGACCGACATCGAACAGCTAACCAAACACGCCGAAGGGTTAATTGGATTCAGTGGATGTCTCCAAGGTGTCATTCCTCAACATTTACTTAAAGGCGACTACGAAGCCGCTCGTAAAGCTTGTGGACGTTTTGTAGAAATCTTCGGACGCGATAATTTTGTCATCGAGCTCATGGACCATGGACTCGAAGAACAAAAACGAATTATCGCAGACCTACTAAAACTTGCTGACGAATTTAAGTTACGGGCCGTAGCCACCAACGATGTTCACTACGTCGATGCAGGTCACGCCGTCGCTCATGATGCGATGTTATGTATTCAGACAGGTGCACGCTTAGCCGACGAAAGACGAATGCGCTATAGCGCCCAAGAGTTTTATTTAAAAAGCGAAGCAGAAATGCTCCGCATATTCTCCGAGGCACCTGAAACGATTAAGAATACCGTAGCCATTGCCGAAATGTGCGACGTGCAATTGCCTGTTGGGAAAAATAATTATCCAGTCTACATCTTTAATGACGGCGTGAAACCAAAGTCGGATAAAAAAACCGATGAGATTCTTAATGGTTATGAAAAACTTAAGAATCAGATTATAGCGTCCGAGGGTAAGGTAGCCGATTTTGCTATTTCAGAATCCGTCCGTGAGGGTATGCGCAAAAATGCCTCATACCTTTTAGACTTAGTGAAGAAAGGACTCAAAGAGCGCTACAACGTCGACTACGATGATGTTAAAAACTGGAGTAACGAGAAAAAGCCTGGTCCTAACCAAGCAAGCCCCGCAGAGTTATGTCGCCGAGTTGATTATGAAATGGGCGTCATCGCCGGTACTGGCTTCGTCGATTATTTTCTAATTGTTTGGGACTTTATCGACTGGGCACATCAACAAAACATCCCAGTGGGGCCAGGACGTGGATCAGGTGCAGGCTCTATCGTCGCCTACTGTTTAAAGATTACCGATATTGATCCCATTCGTTTTGGTCTACTCTTCGAAAGATTTTTAAATCCAGAGCGTGTGTCCGCGCCCGATTTTGATATCGATTTCTGTATTCGCGGGCGCGACGCCGTGGTTAATTACGTTCGTAAAAAATATGGGGCTGATCGCGTGGCCAATATTATCACCTTCGGAACCTTCGGCGCCAAGATGGTGGTACGTGACTTGGCGAGAATTCGTGATTTGCCTTTTATTGAGTCCAACCGCCTCGCGAAATTAATTCCTGACGACATTAATATTTCTTTAGAGGATGCGATTAAGAAATCAAACGAGCTACGCGAAGAGGTAAATGTAAACCCACAGGCCGCGAGTATTATGGAAACGGGTCGAGTCATTGAAGGCATGGTCCGTAACAGTGGAAAACATGCCTGCGGTATGATCATCGCCGACCGACCACTCACCGATATTATACCCGTAACCGTTCAAGAAGGTGACCTCACCACCCAGTACTCCAAAGACCCAGTCGAAAAACTAGGCCTGCTCAAAATGGACTTCTTGGGACTGAAAACTTTAACGATTATTGATGATGCTCAGAAATTAGTACGCAAACACCAGAAGAAGCCTGACTTCGACATTGATAAGGTCGGATTCGAAGACCCCGTGACCTTCAATCTTCTTAACGAA
Organism: Opitutales bacterium; assembly: GCA_040398065.1. Taxonomy (GTDB): domain Bacteria; phylum Verrucomicrobiota; class Verrucomicrobiia; order Opitutales; family UBA953; genus UBA953. The sequence continues at coordinate 3,003 of JBBAUU010000005.1, forward strand.
GCAAAAACGGTTGGCGTGTTTCAGCTCGAATCAACGGGTATGCAGTCACTCTGCCGTCAGTTCAGCATTTCTACGATCGATGAAATCGTGGCTTTAATTGCGCTCTACCGTCCAGGTCCGATGCAGTTTATTCCTGAGTTTATTAAGAGTAAAAAAGATGCAGCTAATATTCGTTACGCCCATCCCCTGCTCGAACCTGTCGCGAAAGAAACTTACGGTATTTTAGTTTACCAAGAACAGGTAATGGAAGCCGCCCGAGTCATTGCCGGTTACTCTCTTGGGGGCGCGGATCTTCTTCGTCGAGCCATGGGTAAAAAGATTAAAGAAGAAATGGATAAACAGAGATCTATCTTCGTCGAAGGCGCAGCCAAAACTCATAAAATTGAGAAAAAGAAAGCGGAGGAAATTTTTGCGACTCTGGAAAAATTCGCCGAATACGGATTTAATAAATCCCACTCCGCTGCTTATGCGATTCTCTCCTATCGTACGGCTTATCTAAAAGCGAATTACCCAGTTGAGTTCATGTCCGCTGTTTTAACCTCGGAACAGGGTAATGCGGATAAGTTGGCTGAATTCATGTCCGAGGTCGAGAACCTTGGGCTCAAAGCACTGGGCCCGGATGTTAATCAGTCCGACACCGACTTCACCCCGGTCGTAAAAGATAAAGCAATTCGCTTTGGTCTGGGAGCCATTAAAGGCGTTGGCGAACAAGCCGCGCGAGCGATTGTGGCCGAGCGCGAGAAGAATGGACCCTTCAAAGACTTTGCGGAATTTGTTGAACGCATGGGCGATGAAAATATTAATGCCCGCACACTTGATTGCTTATCGCGCTCAGGTGCCTTCGATTTCAGCGGCGAAGACCGCCAACATTTAGTAGATTCCATTGAATCTGTAAGAAAATATTTCAGTGCGGAGAAGAAAGAGCGAGCCAGCGGCCAGGGGAGTCTTTTTGATATGCTTGGTGCAGAAGACGCCGGGGCCGCACGCCCATCAGATTTAATTTTAAGAAAATCAGCCAAGATGGCTAAGTTGGAAATGCTTAATAGCGAGAAACAGCTCCTCGGTTTTTATTTAAGCGGCCACCCCTTAGCCGATTATCACGGTCTTGATGAAATTATTTCTACCTTAACAACAACGCCTGACCGTCTTGAATTAAATAAAGAAGAAAGACATCTGGTGAGAATTTGTGGTATTGTCGGAGGATTAGAAAAAAAGTTTACCAAGAAAGATAATCGTGCTTGGGCTTTATTCACCATCTCCTCGCGTAAAATTACTCTGGGGGTGAATATGTTCTCAGAGGCCTATGAAGCCTTCGCAAATGCTAAAGATCAAGAGCTTCCGCTGCTCATGGATGGATCGCATATCATTGCGGACGCGCGTTTAGTTTATCGCGAAGAGCGCAGTGAGTGGTCGGTCAATGTCCATAGCGTCCAACCTCTGCGCAATGCACCGAGCTTAATTAAGAAAATTCTTTTTGCCTTAAAACCCCGACCCGAAGCCGCTGAGTTCATGGAAAAATTGGTCGCGCATACTCGACGCGTTGATGGACGAAGTGTGGTGCAAATCGGTTTCCTCCAGCCCGATGGCAGAATTTTAGTTGCCGAAGCTGCCAATGCTATGAGCACACGCTTTGATCCGACCACGTATGCCTTTTTTGCAAAGCACCCGGCCTGTGTCGGTGTGCAGATTGAAGCGACTCCGCCCTCGCAACCACCCCAGCGCAAATTCGGCCCTCGCGGCTGATTGATTACATAATGAACATGGAAAATACTTGGTTTTTGTGGAGCGGAGTTCTTGTGATAATTATCATAGTTTTTTTTCTGCGCGGCCCGACCAGAGCTTGGCGGCGTAAACGCAGGTATCGGTTAAGAATGCAAAAAGCTGAATCGTTTTGGAAAACCCGGCATGTGACTCAGGCACAAGTCGACAGTCTCTATGTTGTGGTGACACTCACCACCGCCCCGGATCGCATCCATTTAATAGAACCAGTTTTACAATCACTGACTTCAGGTCAATCGCGACCACCGAATGAGATTCATCTTAATATCCCCCACCGCTTTGCTCGTACCGGGGCTGAATATATCATCCCTGACTTTATTAAAAATTATCCAGTAAAGATATTCCGATGTGAAGACGAGGGGCCTGGCACCAAACTTATACCTACTATTCGCCGAACTCCGCCTGATGCCAATGTATGGTTTTTTGTCGTCGATGATGACATTCGGCATCTTCCCGAGGCACTCAAAACACTTCTTCATTTCGTAGAAAAAGATCCATGTTCGGCTTATGGCTACGCTGATAATTATCTTTATCGAAAATGGTCACCACCCAATGGGTCTGTAGATATTCTTTGTGGCTTTGGTGGATTCATCGTCCATCGGTCTTTCTTCGGGGGCGATTTTGAAGATTACCTCAGTAAGGCCTTAGCTAATAAAAGCTGCCGTTATCACGATGATGTTTACTTCAGTAACTACCTATCCCTGCACAACATTTCCCGTTTCCGCGTTGCCACATCGGAAGTGAGTCTGGATCTTATGGAAGAACTCGGCTGTTTGCTGGAACAAGGTGGCGAAATGGGGTCACTGGCCATGGGTGCTGGTTCGGGTGAAAATACTACGCTCCGGACCGAACGAGCTATGGACTACTTACGCTCTGTAAATTTAGCCGGCTTTGGCTCTAAATAATTTCGATGCCTCAAGAAAACCAAAGTGCACGACCTAACTTGAAAATCGCATTTAGTGATTTTATTTTTAATGTTCACGACACTGATAAATTCTCAGGCTTTAACCGCGAAAATAATTGCTTTACGAAAGCGTTAAGCGCGAATTACAACTTAACCTTGTCAGCCCTAGATGATGCCGATGTCTTGATTTATTCAACTTTTGGGAATGACCATAGAAGTTTTTTAGGTAAGAAAATATTCTATACCACGGAAAATGTTTTACCGGACTTTGAAGAGTGCGATTTTGCTATCACCTTCTGTCATCTCCCGAGCGAGCCGCGACACTTACGCCTACCTCAGTATATTCACTACATTGAAGATCCGACGCTCTTAATTAAAGGTGACCATGATGTTCCGGAAGCTATTCTTAAGCAAAAAAACGGTTTCTGTAATTTCGTGGTTTCAAATCCTCGTGGGACTGAACGAAATAAATTTTTCCGGATGCTAAATCGACGCAAATCCGTAGATTCAGGAGGACGACATTTCAATAACCTCGGTAGAACCATCACTGATAAAGTGTCTTTTATTAATCAGTATAAATTTACACTAGCCTTTGAAAATTCATCCTCACCAGGATATACTACAGAAAAACTCGTTGAGCCGATGCTGGCCCAAAGTCTGCCGATTTATTGGGGCAACCCCGAAGTGGCCCGTGATTTTAACCCACGGAGTTTTATTAATATTTCAGATTTTAAAAATTTCGACGCGGCGATTGATTATATTTTGAAAGTTGATTCGGATGACCAACTGTATCTCTCCTACCTCAAAGAGCCCTGGTTTAAGGATAATCATATTCCTGCATGGTTTGCCCCTGAATATACTTCATCCGCATTAAAGAAATTTGTTGATGCTCCTTGGGTCGCTAAACCTCGAGTCTACAAAAACCGAGGACTGCGTGATCACGCACTCGGGACAGGACTCCAGCGTCACCTCTCAAGTATGCGCTGTAAATTAGATGGTCTGCTCTGGAAGGCAGGCTGGCGTAAATAAATCTAACAAGGCTGAGCAACTTCGCGAAAGTGTTTAGCCACGTATTTAATATCATCTTCTGTAATATTCGCGTGGTTTGGCAGATACAGCCCATAGTCATGCACCTTATCGGCAACTGGCAGGTGTGTAATACCGTACTTCTTTATCCAAAACGGCTGACGGCCCATGGACCCGCAAACCAATGGGCGACACTCGATACCGTGGCCCAGGAGGTGCTTGGATACCTCGAGTCGGTTTTTTGCGAAAGTACCAAAAGCAAAACTCGAAACAAAGCCTTCTTCACTGGTCTGTGACCAGAATTCAGGTAAGGCCTGACGATAAAGTTCGAAGTTGTGTGCACGTATTTTGGCGATTTCAGGAAGTCGCTTTAACTGCTGACGTCCGAGGAAAGCGTTTAAATCAGTCGAGCGCAGATTGTAGCCTGCGTAGTAGAAGCTGTAAAATTCTCTAAAGTCATCAATTTTAAATTCCTGCTTCCAAGCTTGGCGATCTACCTCAGGAACATCGCGCGACCAGCCGTGCGAGCGAATGGATAGCATTACGCTATAGAGTTTATCGTCACTCGTAACAATTGCCCCACCCTCAATGGTTGAGATGTGGTGCCCGTAATAAAATGAGAATGAGCCCGCCATCGAAAGATTGCCTGCTTTAACACCTTTGTATTCAGATCCCAGGGCTTCGCAGGCATCTTCGATGACCAGACATCCATGCTGGGTGCAAAGATTACGAATAGCGTCCATCTGGTTGGAGTGACCAAGAATGTGGACGAGAATGAGTAAGGCTGGCTGCTCTTTTTTAAGAAGTTGTTCGAGGTGATTAAGGTCGATGCCTAAATCGCGAGAATCAGAATCGCACAAATAACAATCGAAACCCATTTGGACAAACGGCGATAAGGTGGTGATCCAAGAAACCGCAGGAACGATAACCTTCTTATTTCGCAAATAGCCCGCTTCAAGTAAGCTATACGCCATGAGCAGGTTTGCTGAGGAGCCGCTGTTCACCATGATACTGTATTTTGATCCAATATAGTCAGCTAATTCGGACTCAAACTGTCGAGTAAGTGGACCCTTCGTAACCTGATGGCCCTCTTTAAGCCAATCAGCAAGCGCGGCCATTTCTTCGGCAGAAATCGTGTTGTCAGCCAACTTTACAGTGCGTGCTTTCATTTTTTGAGAGGTTTTCTGGGAAAAATACGGTTAAGTGATGAAGCAATTTTTGCTTTAAGGCGAAATAAACCCAATGCGACATTTGCCAGAAGGTCGAGGCGTAAAAACTTTACCATCCAAAGCAAAGTGTAGAACTTACGTGACTCTTGATAGGCCCGACGCAGTGCCCGCTTTTTTTCTGCATCTTGGAGGGCGCTAGTAGTTATTGACCCTGCGTGAGAAGAAAAAACAGCAAGAGGCTCATTGATAAAACCCACCTTAGGGTAATCGAGAGTTACCATCGACGTCATTAGCCAATCAGGGCCGACACCACGATACTCGTGGCGGGCAAAGGGGACTTTGCCGACGAAGAGCGCATTAAGTATATCTTTTCTCCGAATGATTGTCGCGCCCGGTGAAACCAGACCCGTAATCTGCTTATTCATAAATACCGAAGCTGCATACAAACCACTTGAGCCAATTCTATCGAAGAGCACAAATTCCACTTTACCGCTTACTTCATCAACCAACGAAACCTTTGAAAATACCAGCCCCACGTCGGGAGCCATCAAGTTCATACACTTTTCAATATAAGTGGGCTCCAGGTAATCATCATCAAAATTAATGTGCACGAATTCGCATTGTGCGGAAACGACACCATCGACCCAGGCAAAGTGAACGCCATTGTCTTGGTCGCGACGAAGGTAGCGTACTTGATTTCCAAAACTACGGACAACCTGAGGGGTGTCATCGGAGCTCCCATGATCAACAACGATAATCTCGCAAGGTTGCGTTTGGGCCAATGCCGAAGCAATACAACGCCGCAGCATTGTAGCCCGATTAAAGGTTGGAATCACAATGGTTACCAACGGTTTATTCATCTCCTAAAATCTGACGAAGCTTGGAGATATCTGCAACCAATTTGGTGGGCTCGCTGGGCGAAGCTGGACTTATAGTTAATGGTCTAGGCGCCAAAGACTGAACAAAATCAGCAATGCGCGTGCCGGAACCTGATCCTATATTAATTATTCCAGAAGCACGCTTTTCTGCTAGAATAATAATAGATGCAACAAGGTCGTCGGCTAGGGAAATATCGCGCACATCTTCCATGCCGTGTAAAAGGAAGGGCTGACTCAAATCTTCGGTCGCAAAGCGTCGCTGTAATGCAGGATAGAGAAATGTGCCCTGCTGCTCAGGGTGGTAAAAACTGAATATCCGCCCGACACACCAGGGTAAACCTACTGCATTTGCCGAAAGTTCAACGACCTGTTCACCCATTCTTTTAGATAAACCATAAATATTAATTGGACTGACTGGAGCATCTTCACGCAAAGGTTGTAATTGAGGGCGGTAAACGTGACTGCTACTGGCATAGAATAGCCAGGGCCGAGGGCTACACGACTCCAAGGCTGAAACTAAATTGGCCGTGCCACCGACATTGACGCGAAAGGTGCGGGCGGGATCAGCCTGAACCGACTGAACCGGCACAACGGCGGCAAAATGTAAAATAGCATCAGGATGGGAATTCTTAACCCATTCTTGTACTGCCGTGAGATTGCAAATGTCGCCGACAAAAAGTGTCACCTCATGGCCTCGGTCGAGCAGTTGCTTCTCTGCTATTCGCCCTAAAATTCCTTTGCCTCCAGTAATGCCAATCCGCATCACCCCATTGATTGTAAGTCTTGCATCGATTCAAGTTATATCGGATAGATGGGTATACATTTAGCGCGACTTAATAAAATATGCCTAAAAATTATACGCTAAGTGTCATTCTACCGACTTATAATTGTGCGAGCCTAATTGGGAGACACATTGCATCAATGCAGCATTGGTTGGATTTGGCAGATGAAATTATTGTAGTGGATAGTCAATCTACCGACGGAACAAACGAACTCATTCGGCAAAAGCTTCACCACCCGAATCTTAAAATCATTGAACGTCCGCCAGGCTTATATGAGTCCTGGAATCACGCAATTAGTGCAACCGAAGGAAAATGGATTTATATTAGTACAGTTGGAGATGTCATTAGCCGCCTACACTTAGAAAAATTATTGAGTGCGGGCGAAACGCATAGGGTTGATGTGGTCATAAGTCCTCAGCGCTTCACCGATGAAGACGGACAGCCCATTATCCAACCTGCCTATTGTAATCCTAAAATATACGAGGTCCTAAAAGGCCGAGGTATCGCCATACTTCCACCCAGCGCAACACACTTCTACGCCTTTGCATGCGGCAAACCTAACGCACTTTTAGGAAGCGTAGCGAGCGACCTTTTTAACGGCGATCACCTGCGAGCTCGGCCTTTCTCTACCGAATACGGAACGCACGGTGATACGGCTTGGTTACTTAAATACGCCAGAGAAACCCGACTCTGTTTATTGCCCGAATGTGGATCTGATTTTTGCTTACACCGCAAACATGCTGCGACCTCTGAGCCTATCATTGAAACCATGCGACGGATGTATCAAACGGAATTACCCCCTGAAGATATAAGTGATAAGGTTTTCACTTATAGATTTCTGCTGAAAAAAACCTCCCAACTTTGGTTTGAGAAAAAAACTAGTAAAAAGTGTTCGCTGATAACTAAAGTGGCTAAAACTCTGACTTACCTTTATTTTCGTTCATGGCTTACACTTAAAGAGAAAAAAATTGGTTCACAGATTAAAAGGCAGATCTGTTTTTTGGAGAGCTAGTTTTAAGCAGAGAAATAAGGCTTGGGTGAGTTCTGGAGACACTGAATCCAATACCTAATTTTTAAAAGAACTCTTTTAATTTTGGTTGAACCCGCGTGGGCAACGGCGAGGTAGTTACGATCAAAATTTGCGTTAGGTACAACCTCGGGGAGGTCCGCCCATGACTCTCCCGTAGGATTATAGGCAGAAGAAGATACCCACCATGGTCGGCCGACAGAAACAAAATGGGCACCTGAACCCGCAAACCCAATATTCAGCACGAGATTAACAGCGGGGACAACCGTGAGTTGGCGATGCCTCAACATTTGAACTAAAAATTGATAGTCCCACGTATGGTAATCACCTGCAGTAATTCTCTTTAACGCGCCACGCAACATGCGTAACGATTTCGGGGGGAGATAATTAAACCATGGCTCTTCATCGGCAAGTGGCTTGGGTGAAAGCTGATAGTCAACCCAAGTCCGACGCCATGTTGCCCATCCCCAGCATGTTACAATCGAACTAAAACCATAACTACTTTTTAATTTCACTAATGGGGCAAGGTTGGTTCCTGAAATTAAACCCACTCTCTGGTCGTCGCGATAGCGATCTAGCATTGTCGCACAAAACCTAAAAAAAGCCGGCGTGGGCAAGCAGTCATCTTCTAAAATAATACCTTCCGCCGCGTCATTTAAGAACCACTCAATCGCCGAACTCACCGCACGGCCACAGCCTAAGTTTTCTTTGAGAAATCGAGTCTTAACTTCACAAGGCCAATCGACTTCCATAGCAAGCAACCTGACTTTTTCCACTAACTCTGCTTCTCCCATTTTCGCGGAGCGTGGCCCATCACAAGCGATATATAATTTGGCAGGGCGGGCTAATTTTATCTGTTCAAAAACTCTCCGCGCTTCACCCGGCCGATTAAAGGCGATTAATAGAACGGGAGGTGTGATGTTGGTATAAAGATTAGTCATTTTTCTTTAGTCTTTCATGTTCCTCGGCTGACAAAATTTGTCGTTCGAGAACGGCTGCATTCCAGGGATTGAAATTTATTAATTTCTCCTCTCTTAAACTTGGCCGAGCAAAACCTTGAGCCGTAACATTAAGCATCGATGCCATAAATGAATAAGTGCTGTTAGCCGTTAGCACATAGTCGGCTTGCGTCATAATATAGAAGTCAAAATAGCCGGCTAATTTTGCGTTCACTCCAATATCAGCCGCATAGGTTGTCTCATAACCAGCAAAACGCGTCCTGTATTTTTTAGGGGTCTCCGAACAAATATAAATTATCCATTCGGAAGGATTCAGCCCATTTTCAGACATCCAACGTTCATACCAACTACACGGGGTCCGATAAAAAAATCCGTAACCGTAGTCACCTCGACGCAGGTGCACAGCCATGATAAAACGTTTTTTTGATCGCAATAATTTCAGCTTTTGTTGACCCAATTCCTCAAATCTAGGAACAAAGCGAAATAATTTTCGGATAAAATCCTGCTCAGGTAAAAGATCTAAGGTATGGCCGATAAAATATCCATTGAAGTTAGTTGAATGAAAATCGCTAATCTGATCGCGAAAATATTTTGCCCCAGTGTTGGCGTCGAGTTTACTCTGGTCGGCCGCAGATTCATCAAGGGACTCCCGCCACTCCGGCAGACTCCGAATTAATTCAGGATTATTAAATCCAAAAAGCTCCTGCCCGACCCAGCGAGGGGTTTGGACGACTCCCCCTTGTTTTTTTGCCACCAAGCACAGGAACAGGTATTGGAATAACTGGTTCGCAAAATTGCCATTGTGCCCCAAATTAGCCATAGCTACGATTGGTTTACGGACAAAAAAAGCATCACCCCAAGTGTGGTGCCAAGGAGTGACCATAGCTGCACGGTTGAAATTATGTGCGGCTAGGAATTCTTCTAATTCATTGAGCATCGCACAACCCTGATAAAGTTCTTCCAGGTTCACCTCGGTATTAATTGCATCAATAAATGGCAATAGTTCCAAAGAGCCTCGCAGTGCTAGTAGTTCAGCACCTTGAATATCAATATTCAGAAAATTATAATCAGCCGGGCGGTGGCCGTGTTCGCCTAAAAGTGTGTCAATTCTTCGGGCGGGCACTTCCACCTGTTTAACCTCTTTAATAGAAGGATATATTTCCCGGTGCTTACCCAGCGCCAAAATGGAGCTACTCTGATTTTGTGATGTCACGCGCAGCTTAATCAGCCCATCCACATCGGTCACCGCCGCATGAACAACAAAAACTATTCCTGGATAACGGGCCGCCTTTTTCTTTAATTCAGGAATCAATTCAGGGTTTGCCTCAATATATAATATTTTTTGGAAACCCATACTGAGATATTCCTCTAACTCGGATGCCGTGTTCGCACCAATATGAATCACCCCACGGGGCTTAATGGCATGTTCTTCGATGAGTTTTTTAATGTCTAACATTTCTGGCGGAGACTTTTTCGGGCGACGCGGACCTTTACCAATCAACTCATCGAGGGCAGGAAAATTATCTTTAATGACTTCAACCCTACCCCACAGTCTCAAAAATTCCCTTCTTATTTTTAGCAGGATCCTTGAAAATTGAGACTTTAAACCCATTGAGCAAGAAAAGGTGACTTTAACGTAAATCGCAATGATAGAACTCTCTACTCTTAATTATAGAATATAATACATGCCAGGTACTCACCGACCCTGTGCGAGATAAATTTAGTTTTAATTTAAAATCCGCTCTGGACTAAGACCACACTGATAAACCCCCACTTTAAATTTTAACCATTTACGCAGCTTTCTTAAAATTATGTTAGGCTTTCGTTGTGGAATTTGAATCGCCCAAATGGTTCCGGCCACACGTATTTCTGCACCTAATTCTCGAGCTATCAATTTTGCTTCCTTGATTACATCAGGCCATTCCTCGCAATAATCATGACCGCAAATTACTCCACCGGGTTTGATTTTTTCTAACCAAAATCTTAAGTTCGCTCTAAGAATAGGATTATTGTGGACGGCGTCATCGAAGTAGACGTCGATGGGCACAGACCAATCTTTAACGACTGCAGGACTACACCCCTTAATGGCAGTGATGTTTTTTAGCCCCGCAGTGTAATGAGAAAAAGCTTCAAAAGAAAAAACAGGACAAGCGGGAATTTTTGTTTCCACTAAATCAATGATCCACTGCTCACGAACCCAAGGATCTATACAATAGACTTTTGTTGAAGTATTGACGCTGGTGGACCAAGTAAAACTTGAAAGTCCATAAAGCGATCCAACCTCAACAACGATTCCATCACGAGGCACCGACTTAGAGATTTCTTCGAGCGCCCTGAGTTCCAGCTCGGTCATCTGACCCGGTATCTTTAAATTTATCATATATATGAAACTTTTTTGGGGGAATATGACCGCGGCATTTAATCAATCTATTTATCCATTTCCACCCAGGATAATCAAATATTAACTGTATTTATATAAATTCACTTCCCCTCATCCCACTATACTTTATGTTTAATCCATGGCTGAAAAAACTTTAGGAATTGGCATCTGGGGGACCGGCGTGATTGCTGAGTTTCATGCCCAGGCCTTGAGTGAAATTCCTAACGTAAAACTAGTAGCCGCTTACAATCGCACTCCCGAAAAAGCCCGCGCGTTTTCGGAAAAATATAAAATCGGGTTCGCCGCTACGGCTGAAGAACTTCTGAAAAATCCTGCGATTGATATTATCTGTCTTTGTACCGCGAGCGGTAATCACCTTGAGCCCGCCCTCGCCTGCGCTCAAGCCAGCAAACATGTCATCGTTGAAAAACCGCTTGAGGTCACCCTCGCCCGTTGTGATCAAATGATTTCTGCCTGTCATAAAGCAGGCGTAACCCTGGGTGGTATTCTGCCTCGACGATTCGGTCTCGGCGCCGTCGCACTTAAGTCAGCGATTAAGACCGGACGCTTCGGACAAATCACTTTAGCGAGCGCACTCATTCCCTGGTGGCGCAGTCAGGAGTACTACGACTCCGCGGCTTGGCGCGGCACGCAAAAGCTAGATGGCGGTGGCGCGCTTATGAATCAAGGCATCCACACCATCGACTTACTCGTTTGGCTGCTCGGTCCAGTAAAACGCGTCTCGGCTACCATGGGATTAGTCGCCCATAAAAATATCGAAGTCGAAGATATCGCCACCGGATGGATTGAATTCACCAACGGCGCCCGAGCTACCATCGCGGGGACAACCACTTGCTGGTCTCAGAATGGCCTGCCTGCTGAGATTCGCATCCACGGAACTACGGGGTCGGCCATCTTACATGACGATAAATTAGTGACGTTCGAATTCAAAGAACCCCAACCCACTGATCAAAGTCAGATTGGTAAAATCACTCAAGGCGCTGGAGCGAATGATCCTCGAGCCATAGACACCGATTGGCACAAGGCCAACCTCGAAGAAATTATTGGGGCCATTCGCGAAAACAAAAAACCTTCGGTTGATGGAATCGAAGGTCGTAAAGCCGTGGAGTTAATCTTAGCTCTTTATCAATCGGCTCAACAAAACGGCCTTCCGATTAATCTCTAATTTTGTGCGTTTCGTTTTTCTTCTTTTTTTATTCGCGCAAACTTTCCTAAGTTGCTCGGCTGAAGAAAAATTATTTTCCGAAAACCAGTGGCACGCGGTCGTCGTTATTTCCGATAGTCCTGAAATCGATGAATGGTATGCAGCGCGCAGTTTAAGCGATTGGGCCGAAGTCGTAACGGGCAAAAAAATCGGTGTGGTTTCGGAATCTGAAAATCCTTCGATAAACCAATGGAAAATTTATGTAGGCAAAACTCAGGCATCGATAAAAAGCCGAGTGTCAGCCCCGTTACGCCGTGGCGATGTGGCCATTCGAGCCATTAAAGATAAGTCCGTCTACCTAGTCGGAAATAATCCAGCTGCGACGAGAATAGCGGTTGGACGATTCTGCGAGCAGGTGCTCGGGATTACCTTTTGCCAACCCGGCATCAAAGGCGCCGACTATTCTTATTTAAAAGAGATTTCCATCCCAGCCGCAGATTTATTTCAGCCGGCTTTTTACTGGCGTGCCGTCGGCGGCGTGACTCACGAAACTTCGAAAGACTGGGCGTATTCGGTGGGCTACGGCAACAACCCTGCCTTTTCGCATAACTTATATAAAATATTTACCGAGAATGAATGGAAAACCGATCCATCGTTTTTTGCCGAAGGTCAGCAAGGTTATATAAAACCAACTGGATTAGGGAACGATGCTAATCCCAATTTAAATCACCCTCAGGCCGCTACCATAGCACGTCGATACGCAGAAGACTGGTTTAAAAATAATCCAGAGAGCACCTCAGTAGCTATGGGATTAAATGATACACTTGTTTTTGATAAAAAAGCGGAGAGCGAGGGATGGTTTCGAGAGCGGCCCATAAGAACCCATTATCTCATCGGCTTTTTAAACAAGGTCACCGAAGGTAATTGGTTAAACCTGTCCAGCAGCCCTGAGCGCCAACGCATGATTGGGACCCTGGCGTACCTTGAGACTCTAAAAGCACCTACCATAAAGGTGAATGCTGATATTTTTCCATGGGTCTGCGTTGATCGTATGGGCTATGCCAATGAGGAATTCGCCCAGCAAGACATTGAAAACTGTACGGCATGGGTTAAGTCCGGAGCCAATGATGTAGGCGCTTATGACTATTGGTACGGAAATAATTTCTGCATTCCGCGAATCAATTTTTCAGCTCAAGCAAAGAGTATTAAATCCTTAAATCAAACGGGTGTTACGGGATGGTATGCTGAACTGTATCCCGTTTGGGCGTTCGATGCGCCTAAGGCCTGGGTGGGCGCTAAACTACTCGAAAATCCAGCAGCCGATTCTGAAACATTATTAAATCAGTGGTTTAAAAGTGCTTATGGACCAGCGGATAAACCGATGCGTACTATTTTTAAAGTGATTGAAAATGAATGGATTCGTACCGCGCAGGCCCAAGGAAAAAATCAGTGGCTTTATGGATTCTTTGAGGAATCGGCTAGTGAGATTCTCAGCGATCAGGCCATTGAAGAAATTGGGCAGAATTTAGCTAGCGCCGAAAATGCATTGGTAAAAATTAAAAAGCCCAGTGAAAGAATTAAGAATTATCTCTGGCGACTCAATCAGTTCAAGGATGCCTGGAATTTGGTCGTAGATTTTCGGGAGGTGGGGCGACTTCGTAAAGCTCAACCAACTACGCCCGAGGAAGCCCTGTCGGCATTTGAAAAACTCGTCGAGGCCGAGCAATTATTAGAGGAGGAACAAAGTCGCTTTAATTTTAAATGGGGTACCACGAGTCAAAAAATAAATTGGACGCGATTCACCACAATTAATCCGCGTGAGCATTGGATAAACCTTATCAAGGTTAATCCGGCGTTGAAGGAAAAACTCCTGCAATGCATCCAACAAGATACTCTGGGCCTAAGTATTCTAAACTGGAGCTGGGACACTAAAAAATCGGAGGCGAAAACTTTACATACAACCAGCACGGTTGAGTCGTTGCAAAAAAATTGGGTATTGGAAACGACACCGCGTAAAAATTCCGAGAAGCTCAATCAGCCAAGTCTCCTCGCACTTAATAATCAAAGCGGGCGATTGCGTCACACTGAAGCCATTGGCCCTAAAAAAATAATTAGATTTTCGGTAACCCATAATCCGGTGGGCGGAAAAATTAAATTATGGGTAACCTTCAAGGGAGATGATCAAAGCCTCACGCGTTCGCAACAAATCACGGAACGACAAGAGGCAATCGTCGTGTTATCACCTCAGTGGACCGAGAAGGTTGAGTTCAGTGTGCAGTTTGAAAATGCTATAGATTTGCAGGCCTTAGAAATCAGTCAGCTCAGTCCCTAGTCCGTTCTTGAAGGAAAATTATAAAGGTATTGCCCTGCTTCAATTTAGTCTAAAGTTAGTGCATGTTGTCCTATGTATCACTTTTTCAAACGAGTCTTTGATGTTATTTTTTCTCTAGCTTGGCTCATCGGTTTCTCGCCTCTCTTAGTAGTCGTGGCGATTCTCGTACGTATTAAACTCGGTTCGCCTATCTTCTTTATTCAAGAGCGACCGGGTAAAGACGCGAAACCCTTCTGGATGGTAAAGTTTCGGACCATGACCGATGCGCGCGACGATGCGGGTAATTTACTGTCGGATGAAGTCCGTCTCACTCCCTTTGGAAAATTTCTGCGATCTACAACGCTCGATGAGTTTCCAGAAATGTGGAATGTATTAATCGGTGATATGAGCGTGGTAGGGCCTCGACCACTCATGATGCGTTATTTACCTCGTTATAATGCTTTCCAGGCTCGACGGATGGAAATGAAACCCGGAGTTACTGGTTGGGCGCAAATCAATGGTCGGAATGCGATCAGTTGGGATGAAAAATTCGCCCTTGATGTTTGGTACATCGATAACAGCAGCTTTTGGTTAGACCTTAAAATCGTGGTGAAAACTTTTTTTGTCGTCATAAATCGCCGCAATATTAATTCCAGCAAGGCTGCGACGATGGAGGAATTTATGGGTGATATTAAATAACTTGGCTAAAACACCCCTTTATACAAAATAGATTCAATGAAGTACCTCATCACTGGAGCGGCTGGCTTTTTAGGTACCAATCTGGCACTGCGCTTACTCGCGGACGGTCACGAAGTCATTGGACTCGATAATTTTCACTCGGGTAGCAGATCTAATATCGCGTTATTAGAAAAAAACTCTCGATTTAGTTTCATCGAGCATGATGTGGTTAAGCCCTACGATATTAAGTGCGATGTTGTCTGTAACTTAGCCTGCCCTGCTTCCCCGCCACACTATCAACGCGATCCTGTTTACACCCTTCGCATATCCGTTCTAGGAACACTTCATGCACTGGAGAATGCTGAGCGTTATAAAGCCAAGTTACTTCAGGCCTCTACTTCAGAAATTTACGGCGACCCACTCGTCCATCCACAGTCAGAAAACTATGTCGGAAATGTTAATCCTATCGGACCACGGGCTTGTTATGACGAAGGTAAACGGGCCGCCGAGACGCTCTGCGCGGACTTCAATCGTTTAGGGCGTGTTGATGCGCGTATTGTTCGCATCTTTAATACCTACGGACCTTACATGCGTGGTGACGATGGCCGCGTGGTTACTAATTTCATTTTACAGGCGCTGAAAGGCCAGGCGCTCACCGTGTATGGTACAGGGCAGCAAACACGCTCATTCTGTTATGTAGATGACCTTATCGAAGGCTTTATTCGCGTTCTCGCACTCGAAACCAATCAAGGTCCCATCAATCTCGGTAATCCCAATGAATTCACCATGCTCGAACTCGCCGAAAAAGTTCAGGCACTGGTCGGATCCAAACTTCCCATTGTGTTTAATCCCCTGCCCGTGGACGACCCCAAGCAACGCTGTCCGGACATTAATAAGGCAAAAAAATATCTCAATAACTGGGAACCCAAAGTTCAACTTCGTGAAGGCTTAGAAAAATCATTAGCCTACTTTCGTAAAAACTTGGGTTAGTAATTTAAAGACTCAGCCCAAATAAATGGGCACAAAAAAACCGCCGAGTAGGCGGTTTAATTTTGTGAGCTTAAATTAAAATTATTTAGATAAAGCTTTAAGCATACTGCTGATAACGCGGTCACGTTCATTGTCCGACATACCTGAGCCCGACGGAACACAGAGGCCATGTTCAAAAATTCGGTCACTCACACCACGGCCATGATACTCAGCTTGTGCAAATACGGGCTGAAGATGGAGTGGTCTCCAGATAGGGCGGCTCTCGATTTCTTCTTTTTCTAAAGCTAATCTAACTTCCTCTCGAGATACTGGCGACTTGCTGGGATCGATAGTCAAACAGGTCAACCAATGGGTCGACTTGCCCCATGCAGCTTCAGGCTGCATCGCTACACCAGGGAATGGCTTAAGCGCTTCCTGATAGGCAGCAAAGTGTGCCCGGCGGCGTGCGACCTTCTTACCTAATTCGCTTAATTGACCACGTCCGATACCCGCACAAATATTACTCATGCGATAATTATAACCAATCGTCGAGTGTTGATAATGCGGCGCTGAATCGCGGGCTTGGGTGGATAAAAATCTAGCAGTCGTCGCGAGTTTTTCGTCATTGGTCACCAACATTCCTCCACCGGAAGTCGTGATAATCTTATTTCCATTGAAGGAGTGAATGCCCGCCCAACCCATTGAGCCTGGCACGCCCTTATTATAAGTAGCTCCGAGGGCTTCAGCAGCATCTTCAATCAGTTTAATGCCATACTTATCACAGCATTCCTTAATGGGCTGAGTATCGGCGGATTGACCATATAAATGAACTAAGACTAAAGCCTTGGGAGTTTTACCAGCGCGAACCTTTTTCTCGATAACCTCAATCGCCAGAGATGGATCCATATTCCAACTCGCCTCATCGGAGTCGACAAATACGGGATGGGCACCTAAGTAGGTAATCGGGGCAGCTGAAGCGATAAACGTTAAAGACGAACAAAGGACTTCATCACCAGTCGTTACCCCCGCCAGACGCAGCGCCAGGTGTAAGGCGGCCGTGCCCGAGGACAAGGCGACCGCATATTTTGTCTCAACCACCTGAGAAAATTCTTTTTCAAAGGCGTCAATATGTGGTCCCACTGGAGCGACCCAATTAGTGGCAAAGGCCTCATTCACATAGGCCTGTTCAAGTTTACCGATATCAGGTGCTGATAAATAAATTCGCGGCATAAATTATTTCCAAGCTTGGTTTTGAAAAATTCCGGTTTCTTCTAAGGCGTTAAAGATTTTCTCGTTTGCGGGATCAGCGAGTAAGTTTTTGACGGGTAGAAATGTAGAAACCCGAATAAACATTTGTTCGTTCTTTTGATTAAAACCAAATTCTTTAAAGTCTTTGATGAGTAAGGGAAGTCTTTCGAGGCGACCCTTGAGTCCGGCTCGCCAACCTTGTTCTTGATCCGCATAGCGATTGGGCTGCCCATTCACTAAGTGCCAAAATAATACATTCTGTCGAGGACCCTGCGGGGTAATGTACTGACCGTATTCATAAGGCTGTAAAGCACGAGTGCCCACGTTGCCAGCCACGGCATAATCGCGATCAGTACGGGTACAGCCATTATTTACCCAACAGGAATCGGGATTGTGCGTACCCACATCAGCCACCGAAACAGTCGAGGGCTCCCAATAGGCCACGTAAATCAGAAACTGCGATCTATTCTTGGTGTATAAATACTGCACGGCCTGACTGTAATTTAAAATGCCCTGCACATTAGCTTTGGCCGCATTCGAATCGCCCAGCGGAATAGCTTCGCGTTTCCAACCGTCAAAACCATCAGGCGGTAAAACTTTTTCTAAGCTACCCGTGAAGCGACGTGTACGTGGACTTAAAAGCTCCGTATAAATAATTAAAGCAAAGATGCTGATTAATAAAAAGCTTCCGAAGAATAAGATAAATTTTTTCATAAGAGATTTATAAAATGCGTGCTGGATTGCCGACCACGGTTACCCCATCGGGAACATCCGATATCACCACCGAGCCGGCGCCGAGAATGGATTTATTACCCACTTTTTTACTCGGAATAATGGACACGCGACTTCCTAAAAAGACTCCATCGCCAATGGTGACACGGCCGGTGACATCGCACTGGGCACACAGCGTACACCAAGCACCAATGGTGCCATCGTGTCCGATGGTGGTATTGGGTCCGATCATCGAAAAATCGCCAATCGAGATATCCACGGAGATACTCGCTCCAGGACAAACAATAACACCGCGCCCCAATTTCACTCTTTCGCCAATCACGGCGGTGGGATGAATAAAAGAAATAAACTCTGCGTTCTGTTCAATCAACGGAGCGAGTAATTTTGCTTTAACCAAGGGGAGTCCAAAAGCACATACGTAAACATTAGAGCTTAGAACTTGGTGATTTTTTAAAAGTGCCACACTCGCAAAATTACCAAACGGCTTGAGGGCTTCAAGATTGTCATCCAAAAAGCCCGCAAGGGTCCAGCTCTTGTTGAATTCGGGATGCTGCTTAATCCAAGCATAGACTTCGCGACCAAATCCGCCGGCACCTACAATAAAAAGATTTTTCATGATTGAGGGATGAGTTGAATGAGTTCTCGGATGGTTTTACACTGACGAATTTCACGGCCAGTGACAGTCATTTTATAGGCGTGTTCAAAATGAGAAATCACCAGTAAAATAGCCAACGAATCCCATTGTGGTAAACCGCTTAACGGCGCATCCGGCGACACTCCAGCAAGCACGTCTACTTCTTTTTGAAGCGCTTGAAGGTGTGACTCAAAAGATAATGACATTATTTTTTAGGATAAGGCTGAATAGGACAGGTAATGACTGGACCCATCTGGGAAGCAAAGGCCGCCCAAGATAGACCCACCCCAAAACCACAGCCAACAATTTTCTGTGAACGACTAGTGAGTTTTTCTCCCAAACCTTCAATCAGTGCTGCAGGAATTGAAGCTGAACTTTGATTGCCGTATTTCTCAACTAAGTTCGATGGAACATGGGCAGATTTTAGTCCGCACTTAGTCGCAATATTTTCGATTATAAATTTATTC
Source organism: Opitutales bacterium (assembly GCA_040398065.1). Taxonomy (GTDB): domain Bacteria; phylum Verrucomicrobiota; class Verrucomicrobiia; order Opitutales; family UBA953; genus UBA953. Next base: position 22,111 of record JBBAUU010000005.1, read on the forward strand.
GCTTGGTGTAAAACTAAGGCATCAACGTCACTTAACTGCCATGCGGCATTTTTAATCACAGTGTTGATGGCAGCAGGGACTTCTCGGAGGGAAAAATTAAAAACTTCCGCACCGTCCATGATGAGATTCTCGGGGTGTTGAATATTGCCATCAGCATTCTTGGTTTCCTTGCGAGTTTCACCCGAGGCAGGGGTGCGAGATCCGCCCGCTGGAACGATAATACTAGAAGCTAATTTGCCATCGGTTCCTAAAAGAAAATGCCACGGAGTGTTTAATCCCGTGCGTTCGATAATGGCAGCAGAACCAGCATCACCAAAAAGCGGGTTCATCGATTGGTCTTGGGTGTTGGTTAATCGACTAAGCGTATCGCCGCTACAAAGTAAAACCCGACCTACCCCGCCCTGGGCACAAAGGAGTCCGGCTTGATACAGGCCATAAACCCAACCGGAACAACCCAACGACAAATCTAAGGCAAAAGAAGATTTACTAAAACCTAGGCGGCCATGCAAAAGACAGGAGTTGCTGGGCTGTGAGTGATCAGGCGTTTGCGTGACAAAAATAATGGCATCAATAGTCGAGACATCAATATCCATGGCCGCTAAGAGCCGGCGGCTCGCGTCTTCGCACAGGTCAAGTGCGGTCACGCCTGGCGAAGCTACCTTACGTTCTTTTAGCCCAATCGTTTTAGCGACGCGCTCTAAGTGGGCTAGACTAATACCATGAGCTAATCCGTCTTTTATATAATCTCTGGTATCGGCACCTGTGGAGACAGCCAGGCCAGCGAGACGAAAATGGGAAAGGATGATTTGCATAGAACTACGTTCGCTTAACTCGTTCGTTGTTTTTTAAGCCGATTTGTAGAAATCGCAGTAACTAAGTTCAGTCGCGTAGGAACTTTGTAGGTGGATAAGGTTTGGCGACAGGTTTGCCTGATTAAAGCGCGTAATGTTTCCCAATTCTGTCCGGCCTGCGGAATAACATCAGCAGCCACGGTCTGACCAACCATCGCATTTTTTTCTCCAAAAACCCGACAGTCAACCACTCCCGGCACACCTAAAATAACTGATTCAACTTCCGTCGGCATTAATTTTTGTCCACCGACATTAATCATTTCACCCGATCGACCTAAAATTCGCAGAGTATCATTCGGGCCGACTTCAACTTTATCACCAGTCATAAACCAGCCATCGTCAGTAAATTTTTCATTGGAAGCATTAAGGTAGCCGCGAATTTGGGTGCGGGTTTTTAACCATAACTCATCGTTTACTATCTTCCATTCAACATTGGGGTCATTAATTCTTAAGAAATTTGAATCTACGTCAGGGCTCTCGGTTTTTAAAATTCCCGTTTCTGTTGTACCAAAAGTTTGAATTAAACGAACAGAGGGCAGTACTTGATGTAAACGCGCCAACAAGGCCTCGGGCATAGGCTCAGTTCCATAGGTAATTAAACGCAGGGAAGCTAAATCCGCTAGGCGGTCGCTGGTAGCGAGTAAAAGTAGGTTAAGGAAAGTAGGAGTCGCAGGAAGAATTGCTACGTGGTGTTTTTTAATGACGGTAGCAACTTGATCAGGCGCTCTGCTTTCGGGAATAACAATGAGCGAACCTGCTGCTAATCCACCTAATATTGTGTTAATGCCACCGATGTGATCGAAACCGAGTAAACTCAAAATGACCAAAGAGTTTTCATGACGAGACTCATAAGTACTCAGCAAGTTACTCAAGTCCTGAAGCATCGCTTTAGGATTACCGCTCGTCCCACTAGAAAATAGAACCAGTCCGGCATGCGATACTGGAATCGATTGGTTATTACTTAATTCTAATTTACCGACGGCCGCCCGTGGATAAATTTTCCAGGTCGACCCCTCCGTAATAACCACCCATTGCGCATGGATTTGATTTAGTTTATCCGCCGTTTCCTGGGCATGATCGACTAATGGTACCACCCAGTGTTGTAAGCGCTCTGCCGCAATCATCCAGGCCACACTGGCCGGACAACAATCACCAACGAGTCCAATCGTGGTAGAAGCTTTACCTGCTAAGGAACTAAACTCGCTTTCAATTTTTTCGGTTAAGTTCGCTAGATCAGCATATAAAAATTCACCCCAAGTGCCGACTAGTGCAGGCTTAGTATTAAATTTTTTAAACCTCACCTGCCGGTAGGCGAAGTTCGTGTAGCCGGCCATCGGCGCCTGGAGGATCGGC